>NZ_FOJQ01000016.1 GCF_900111795.1 Anoxybacillus pushchinoensis
GATGTCGAAAAGATATCGTCCTGACGATACGCTTCGATATGATCAAAATCCGTTTTTCCTGTGGCAAGCAAGCCGATCATCGAGCGAATGACGTCGCTATGGGAAATGTGCACATCTCGACGAACCGTTGGGAGCCGAAGGGCGTTTACTCGCTTATCCAGCTTCGTTTGGTGCAGTAAGTAGCCCACGAGAGCAAGCCCAGCACTTGGAGTAATCGCTTCATCTGTCAATACAAACCGAATCGGGAAATCTTTCATCACATTCACCTACTTGATGAAGAGTCGTCAACGTCGTTTTCCCTTATCGTATCAACGGTTTGCGACCATTGTAAAGATGTTTTGTCACGGATTCAGGTATTATACATATTCTGAAGAAAAAGGAAATAGTATAATGTGCTGAAAAATATTTTTTTACACAGGAGTTGACACATGAAAGAGAGAAAAATAATGATGTTCGATCATATGGAAGGGGATGAGGATATGAAATTTGTTACAGCGTATGCAGGATCTGATGTGTTTGTTGGAGTTGTACATGAAAACGTGATCGTCCATTTATCGAGGGCAGATGAAACGATACCGAATACGATGATCGAATGTGTAGAACTTGGTGAATCGTTCATTGAAAAAGTGGAACGTGTGCTTCAAAACGTGCATCCGGAGTGGACGTATGCGCTTTGCGACGTACAGCTTCTTGCTCCGATTCCGCGTCCGACGAAAAATATTTTTTGTATCGGGAAAAATTATGCGGATCATGCGCAAGAAATGGGCAGTGAGGCTGATCGGGAAAATATAATCGTATTTTCAAAAGCGCCAACGGCGGTCATCGGGCATGAGGCGGACATTTTACGCCATGCGGATGTGACCGATCAGCTCGATTATGAAGGAGAGCTTGCGATTGTTATTGGGAAAAAAGGGAAAGCGATCCCGAAAGAACAGGCGCTCCATTATGTGTTTGGTTATACAATTATAAACGATGTAACAGCGCGCGATTTACAAGAAAGACATAAACAATATTTGCTCGGCAAAAGTTTAGATACATCATGTCCGATGGGACCTTGGATCGTTCATCGTTCCGCTATTTCGGATGCGCATGCGTTACATATCGAAACGAAAGTCAATGGTGAAGTGAGACAATCGGCAACGACGGCACAATTTATTTTTGACATTCCGACGATAATCGCAACATTGTCGAAAGGGATGACGTTAGAGCCGGGCGACATTATTGCGACAGGAACACCAGCAGGAGTCGGAAAAGGCATGACGCCTCCGCGCTTTTTACAGTCGGGTGATGTGATTGAAATAACGATTGAACAAATTGGAACGTTGCGCAATCGGGTAAAGTAAAAAGCTGGGATACCCCAGCTTTTTACTGTTCAAACACTTTTTTCACTTTTTCGATTGCCCAGTCGAGCTCTTCTTTCGTAATGACGAGCGGTGGTGCGAAACGAATGACTGTATCGTGAGTTTCTTTACATAATAGTCCTTCTTGTTGTAGTTTTTCGCAGTACGGACGGGCAGGTACGTGCAGTTCGACGCCGATGAACAATCCTCGTCCACGCACTTCTTTAATGTCAGGATGATTGATTTCGCGCAATTTTTCTTGGAAATATTGTCCGAGTTCGAATGAGCGTTCTGGCAATTTTTCTTCTACAATTACATCTAGTGCAGCGATCGATACTGCGCAAGCAAGCGGGTTACCGCCGAATGTTGATCCGTGCGATCCCGGATTAAATACGCCAAGAATGTCTCGGTTTGCCGCAACGCACGAAATTGGGAATACACCGCCACCAAGCGCTTTGCCGAGAATGTACATATCTGGTTCGACGTCTTCCCAATCGCACGCAAACATTTTACCAGATCGACCAAGCCCTGATTGAATTTCGTCGGCGATATATAATACGTTATGTTGTTTACATACGTCATATGCGGCTTTCAAAAATCCTTCTGGTGGAATGTTAATGCCGGCTTCTCCTTGAATCGGTTCAAAAATAAAAGCGGCAGTATGCGGTGTGATCGCTTGTTTGAGCGCTTCGACATCTCCAAACGGAATGACTTTAATGCCCGGAAGCATTGGACCGAATCCGCGTTTATATTCTGGATTGGATGACATCGATACAGCTGTCATCGTCCGTCCGTGAAAGTTATCTTCACAAACGATAATTTCCGCTTGATCTGCTGGAACGCCTTTTACGTCATACGCCCAGCGGCGCGCCGCTTTCACTGCTGTTTCTACCGCTTCGGCACCTGTGTTCATCGGCAAAACCATTTCTTTTTTCGTTAGCTTTGCGACTTTTTCGTACCACGGACCGAGCTGATCGTTATGGAACGCTCGGGAAGTTAACGTAATTTTATTCGCTTGATCAATAAGCGCCTGCACGATGCGCGGATGGCGATGACCTTGGTTGACCGCAGAGTAAGCGCTCAACATATCCATATAACGATTGCCTTCTGGATCTTCTACCCATACTCCTTCGCCTTTAGATAAGACGACTGGAAGCGGATGATAGTTGTTTGCCCCGTATTTTTCTGTTAGCTCGATAATTTGTGTTGTTTTCAAGTTGATCCCTCCCACTTGGATGCTCATATATATAACATACTTGAAGTGAATATAGAAAGTAAATAGAAAAGGTGAGCGTTTTCTTTTTCAATTGTCCGATCCCGATCGACGTGTTATTATAGATTCATATATGAAATGGATAGAGAAAGGAGAATGACGATGACACATGCACATATTACAACGTGGGTCGTTGCGCTCATTTTATTTGTCGTGGCGATTGCGTTGCAAGCGAAAGGGAATGAAAAAACAAAAATGGTGCATATGATGTTGCGTTTATTTTACGTATTAATTATTGCAACAGGTGCATGGATCTTATATACCATGTCTTCGTTTCCGGCTCTTTATATCGTCAAAGTTGTTGTCGGTTTATGGGTAATCGGAGCGATGGAAATGATTCTCATTCGGACGGCAAAAGGAAAAAATACGAACGTGCTTTGGCTTCAATTTATTACTGCGTTTGTCGTTGCGCTATATCTCGGATTTAAGTTGCCGTTTGGTTTCTCTTTCTTTTCATAAAGTTGGCATATTTGCCAACTTTTATATTTTTCTACTATATAAAAATGTGCTATAATATAAAATGATTAAAAATTCTAAAAAAAGAGAAAGGAAGAGTGGGAAAAAAGGGGATGAAATTATTTCAAACGGCTTGTAAAACGTTTGCTGATTGGGAACGGTGGGTAAGCGACTATCGTTTATATGAGTACGAGCAACTAATGCTTTTCATTTCTTCGCTCTCTCCTTCGTTTCGCATGCAGTTGAACCGATACATACAACAACATTTGCCCCAAGCGCAGCTGTTTCCGATGATTGGGGATTCATCGGAATGTGCAGTCATTTGTGCGCTTGTTTTTGATGAATGTCGCGCAGACTTAGACGAGATGCGTCAAAAAATGAAAATATCTGAACAGTATTATCGCTCATTATTTGAACATAATCCAGATATTGTATATTCAACGGATTTAGAAGGTAACTTCACAAGCGTCAATCCTGCGTTCGAACGAGTTTTCGGATATAAAGCAGAAGAAATTTTGCATACAAACTCGCTTAGCTATATTAAAAAAGAGGATATTCCGCGCGTGCGCCGCTATTTTTATCGCGCATTAAAAGGGAAAGTACAGCAATACAATTTGGAAATTCCAGCGAAATCGGGGGAAGTATATTTATTTCAAATAAAAAACGTCCCGATTATTGTTGACGGAAAGAAGGTTGGCATTTACGGCATCGGGCGCGACATTACTGAACAAAAGCGCGCGGAAGAACATATTCAATATATTGCCTATCACGATATAGACACGGGGTTGCCGAATCGGCTGCAATTTACAAATATCGTGAAAAACGCCATCGACAAAGCGAAAGAAACAGGCGATACACTTGCGGTTTTATTTATTGATATGGACCGCTTTAAAATGGTGAACGATACGATCGGTCATTACGGTGGGGATGAAATATTAAAACAAATGGCAGAGCGAATAAAAAACGTCTTGCCGAAAGGTGCGCACATCGGTCGTTTCGGTGGAGATAAATTTAGCTTACTGTTCACAAAACAAGTCGATGTACAGACGGTTGTCGATTGGGCAAAAAAGCTGCTGCAACATATTTCCATCCCGATTGTGTACGAAGAAAAAGAGTTTTTTTTAAGCGCAAGCATCGGAGTGAGCTTTTATCCAACAGACGGCATCGATGCGCAGTCGCTGTTAAAACATGCGGATACGGCCGTCAATCGCGCGAAACAAAAAGGCGGCAACGGCGTGAAGTTATACGCTACAAAAATGAACGAACAAGTGCTTCATCGCCTAGAACTTGAGCGATATTTGCGGAAAGCGCTCGAAAAACAAGAATGTTTTCTCGTCTATCAGCCGCTCCTTGATTTAATGACGGGAAAAATTATCGGGAGCGAAGCGCTATTGCGCTGGAAACACCCGAAAATCGGATTTGTGTCTCCGCTTGAATTTATTCCGATTGCAGAGGAAATCGGATTCATTCATGAGCTCGGGCGTTGGGTGTTAACGGAAGCGTGCACGCAAACGAGAAAGTGGCACGACCTCGGTTTTGATTCGCTTATGATTTCTGTCAACGTCTCAGCAACCCAATTTCAACATGCGACATTTTTTGAAGATGTGCAGCAAGCGCTGAAGCAGTCGCAGCTTCCCGCTCATTGTTTACATTTAGAACTTACAGAAAGCTCGATGTTACGAAATATGTATTACAGCATTCACGTGATGAAAAAGCTTCAACAGCTTGGTGTGCAAGTGTCTATTGATGATTTTGGCACAGGTTACTCCTCTTTAAGTTATTTAAAAGATTTGCCGATCAATACGTTAAAAATTGACAGGTCGTTCATTTACCAACTTCATCAAGATCGTTCGGACATTGCGATTGTGAAATCAATCATTACGATGGGGCACGGCTTGCGCCTAAAAGTTGTCGCGGAAGGCGTCGAAACGGCTGAGCAAATGAAGTTATTAAAACGATTAAAATGTCATTATGCCCAAGGGTATGCGATTTTTAAGCCGCTTTCTGCGGAACAATTTGAACAACAAGTGTTACAAGGGAACGTGGTCATTCAATAATCGAGTTGGACACCGATCACTTTTTTCCCTGTTTGCAACGTCAGTTCAAAGCGATGTTGTTTTTCGTCAAAATAATGTTGGACGTTGCACATGTCGAGCGAGTTATCGAACATAAGGAAATTCACCCCTTTTTCAGCAAACAATATATAGTTGTAACAATACAAACAGTCGTATACTGAGAAATTCCATTCGTTTATTAAATGAATGAAATGAAAAAACGCGTGATCAGGTAGCTGAGAGAGCCATTGTTCGTATGCGTGCGGCAGCGGCTTTACGTAGCGAAGACGATCACCGTTTTTTAATGTATATCGTTCAGTCACGTACACATCTCCATCTTCGCCAAGCCACCCTTTGATCCATTGACCGAAGCGAAACAGTTCCACTTCTTCTGGCAAATGTGCGAGCTCATGCGCTTCATCTTCTTCGTCAAAAAACACCCATTGTTCATTTATTTGTTCGACGACACCGTATATATAAGCACGTTTTTGTGCGCGCAATGATTTGAGGCGATCCATTGTCATTCAGCTCCTTTTGTGTCAATTCCTTTCGTACGCCATTATAGACAACTCATCATTTATATAAACGATGCATAAAATAAAAGCATGCTTCACACTTGTTCACAACAGAAGGGAATGATTGACGTGTGCGGAATTACCGGATGGGTTCATTTTGAGCGTCAGTTGCGCCAAGAAAGAGATGTTGTTCTCAACATGGCCAATACGCTTTCATTTAGAGGACCTGATGATACAAATGTTTGGATGGACGATCATGTCGCATTTGGGCATAAGCGGCTTGTTGTCGTCGATCCAGCAGGCGGTGTACAGCCGATGACGCGAATGAAAAACGGCTATAGCTATACGGTTTGTTATAATGGGGAGCTTTACAATACGGAAGATATTCGGAAAGAGCTATTGAAAAAAGGATATACGTTTCAAGGGCATTCCGATACGGAAGTGTTGCTTACAGCATATATGGAATGGCGGGAACAATGTGTCGATCATTTCAACGGCATTTTTGCATTTGCTGTTTGGGATGATGAGCGACGCCATTTATTTTTAGCGCGCGACCGATTAGGTGTCAAGCCGCTTTTTTACCGCCATGAACAAGGAGAGTTTTTATTTGCATCGGAAATCAAAGCGATTTTATCACATCCGAACGTCCGAGCAGAAGTTGACCGCGAAAGCTTGTGCGAAATTTTAGCGCTTGGACCGTCGCGTACACCAGGACATGGCGTGTTTCGGACGATTCATGAGCTACGTCCGGCACATGCGATGATTGTCGCAAAAGATGGTGTGCGACAGTGGCGGTATTGGAATGTAACGAGCGCACCGCACGTTCATTCGTTTCATGAGACGGTTGAACATCTTCGGACATTGCTGACAGATGCGATTACGCGCCAACTCGTTTCCGATGTACCTGTTTGTACGTTTTTATCCGGGGGAGTAGACTCGAGCGCTATTACGGCGATTGCTGCCAAGTCGTTTGAAAAAGACGGAAAAGGAGCACTTCATACGTATTCGATTGACTATGAGGAGAATGAACAATATTTTACAGCAAACGTCTTCCAACCAAATAGCGATGGTCCATGGATTAAACAAATGAGCGATGCGTTTCAAACCGTTCATCATACGTGCGTCATCTCTCAACAACAGCTAGCCGACTATTTGACGGAAGCGATGATTGCGCGCGACTTACCGGGGATGGCTGATATCGATTCGTCGCTTCTTTGGTTTTGTCAACAAATTAAACAACAGTTTGTTGTTAGTCTCTCTGGAGAATGTGCTGACGAAATTTTTGGCGGCTATCCTTGGTTCCATAGGAAAGAAGATTTAGAGCGAGACGGATTTCCGTGGATGCGGTCGTTAAATGAACGGTTTCGACTTTTAAACGAAACTTGGCGCGAAAAACTTCCGCTCCATGATTATGCGTATATGCGGTATAAAGAAACGCTTCGTGAAGTTCCTCACGCAGATGGGGAAAGCGGAGAAGAAAAACGTCGCCGCGAACTATTTTATTTAAATATGATTTGGTTTATGACGACGTTGTTAGATCGAAAAGACCGCATGAGCATGGCGGCGAGTTTGGAAGTGCGCGTGCCGTTTGCTGATCATCGTCTCGTGGAGTACGTATGGAACATTCCGTGGGAGATGAAAATGTATAACAATCGCGAAAAAGGGATTTTGCGCAAAGCGCTCGAAGGATTGTTGCCTCATGACGTATTATATCGGAAAAAAAGCCCGTATCCGAAAACACATCATCCGCGCTATACAGAAATCGTAGCCGGACGTTTACAAACGATTTTAGCGGATCGCTCATCCGTTTTATACGAGCTGTTTGATTCACAGCAATTGCAACAATTAGTCGAAACAAAAGGACAATCGTTCCGCATTCCATGGTTTGGTCAGCTTATGTCTGGACCGCAACTTTTAGCATATCTCATTCAATTTCACGAATGGTTTGAGCATTACAATATTCAGTTAAAAGAAAACTGAGAAAACCCGAACAACGTCGTCGTTGTTCGGGTTTTTAAGCTGTCGCTTCCTTTTTGATGAACGATTTCGTGCGCCATACGTTTGATTTCCAGCGCCAATAGACGAGCAGTCCGCGCAGCCATTCGTCCGCGGTAAACGCGAGCCAAATACCTACTAAACCGAGATCGAGCTGAATGCCGAGCACGTAAGCGAGTGGGACGCTCACTCCCCACATGGAAGCGATGCCGATGTATACCGGAAATTTCACATCGCCAGCTGCACGGAGGGAGTTAATAATGACAAGGTTGAAAGAGCGCCCCGGCTCAAGAATCATCGTCAGCAAAATAAGCGTTCCGCCTGCTTCAATCATACGTTTGTTGCTTGTAAAAATAGAAAATAGATGATCGGAAAAAAGAGAAAACAAGGCGGCAGCTGTAAACGAAATGATGACGGCGAGCCGCAAACTTTTTAAACAGCGAGCATACGCTTCGTTAAAACGTTGTGCCCCGACGAGATGCCCGACGATAATTTGCGTCCCTTGCCCGATCGCGACGCTAAATAAAAAAATGAACATCATCAAGTTTTGTGTATATACTCTTGTCGTTAACGCTTCTGTGCCGAGGAGAGTAATAAAATACGTGATGACAAGCTGCGACGTATTGTAAGCGACATGTTCGCCGGCAGATGGAATGCCGATTTTTAATAATTGTTTGACGTAAGCAAATGAAAACGCCTCTTTTGATAACAGTGGGAGCGGGTGTGGGAGACGTTTCATGATGAGCAAAAATCCAATGACAAGCCCGATCATGCGGCTGATGGTCGTCGACCATGCGACGCCTTCTACCCCTAAAACAGGCAAGCCAAACGGCCCGAACAATACGAAATAGTTGCCGATAATGTTTAATATATTCACTCCGATGGTGACGTTCATAATATCTTTCGTAAAACCGTGGCTGCGCAAAATCGCCCCAATCGTCATAATGATCGCTTGCACAAATGAAAAACCGCCGACAATGCGCAAGTAGGCGTGCGCATCAGCCGTGAGTTCGGACGGAACGTTCATAAGTTGAAGGAGCCAGTTACCCCCGACAACAAGCGCAAAGCTTAACATGAGACCGAATAATACATTCGCCCAAATCGAAACAGCGCCAATACGGGACGCTGTTTTTTCATCGTTTGCCCCGGCGTATTGTGCAATTAAAATAGACGTGCCGGTTGCGACAAAACCGAACATAACAATGAACATAAATAACAACTGGTTCGCGACGCCGACTGCCGCTACTGATTCATCGGAATATTGACTGAGCATAAACGTATCGGCGTTGCCTGTTAACATATGAAGCGTTAATTCAATAAAAATGGGCCAAGTGAGCGCAAATAACGAAAACTTTTTTGCCAAAGAAGACAACCCCTTTACGATTTCCGACTTGCAAACTGTTTTCAGTTTAACGGATTGTTATAATGGAAAAAAGGGAAAAAGACGATTATTTTTGTACATTTCCGACTTGAAGGAGGGGGCTTATGTATATATCGTTTTCCGTTCCGCCATTTCCCGTTTTTATTAAAGGTGGCCAGGCGATGTTTCGCAAAGGAATGAAACATTTTCGGCGCACGTTTTCAGTATTTGACTTTTTATATGTACAAAAAGGAACGTTACATATGACGGAACAAAAGGAAACGTTCGTTGTTCGTGAAGGAGAATACGTCATTTTACGCCCGGGTTTTGAACATTATGGGCATGAGCCGTGCGAGGAAGATACGCATTTTATTTGGATTCATTTTTCATTGCCACAATACGATCGCGTGGAAAAAGAGCCGTATGGCTGGGGCGATATTATTGAGAGAGAGGCTACATATGTCGATTATGCGCAATATCGTTTGTTTATTCCGCAATATGGAAAGTTGAAACAAGCGGGGATGGAGTCAATGCTTCAACATATCGTCCGCGAGCAACAAACGCCGGACCATTCGTTAACGCAACAGTTGCTATTTGCTCAATGGATCGTTCAGCTGCAAAAACAAACGCTTCATATTCCGACAGCTGCCGAGCATGTATGTGCAGAAGCGATGGAATATATTCATCAACATTACAGAGAGCCGTTTAACATGGAGCATCTCGCTTATGCACTTCGCCTTCATCCAGATTACATTTCTCGCTGCATGCAAAAGACGATTGGAATGAGTGCGTTGCAGTATGTGAACGACTATCGGATCAACATTGCGAAAAAAAAATTAGCCGCGACGAACGAAACGATCGCGGCTATTGCGAAACAAGTTGGGTTTGAAGATGGCGCTTATTTTTCACGCGTATTTAAAAAAATGGAAGGGATGACCCCGAGCGAGTATCGTCGTTTTATACAGCGGACGTAGGCTGTACAAGTAGCATGAGAAATCCGTACGGCTCAATTGTCATCGTTTGCTTTGTAAGGAACTCGTTCGTCCAAAGATTTGTGATCGTTTTGTCTTTAAGTGAAAATGGAACGGTCCATGTAAGCGGTGTTTCCGCATTGTTTAATACGCAAACGATCGTCTCATCGTCGTATGTTTTGACATAAGCGATATGATTCGTTTCATCGTTTGTTTCTAACACATGAAATTCCCCAAATCGCAAGGCGCGATATTGTTTGCGCAACGCAATGAGCGTTTGTACGTGCGTAAATAAATCGCGGTCTTGCTTTTCTTTTTCCCATACCATACATTTGCGACAAAGCGGATCTTGCCCGCCTGTTAAGCCGATTTCATCTCCGTAGTAAATGCACGGAGAACCGCTGAAAGAAAGTTGGAACACGAACATGAGCTTTACTTTTTCTTTTCGTTCGTCGCACGTAGTTAATATGCGCGGTGTATCGTGGCTGCCGAGCAAATTAAAGGCGACTTCATTGACGTTTTGCGGATAGCTATGCAACACGTTTGTCATCGTATCGGCAAACTCGTTTGCGCGCACGTTCCCTTTCGCAAAATAATTGAGCGCTCCGTTTGTAAATGGGTAGTTCATGACGGCATCGAATTGATCTCCGCGCAACCAAGGCATCGCATCGTGCCAAATTTCACCGAGAATGTACACATCCGGTTTGATCGCCTTCACCGCTTGGCGAAACTCGCGCCAAAATTGATGATCGACTTCGTTCGCGACATCTAAACGCCAGCCGTCAATATCAAATTCGCGAATCCAATATGTTGCGACATCTAGTAAATATTGTTTTACTTCTCGGTTTTCCGTATTTAATTTCGGCATTTCTGGCACGAACGCGAACGTATCGTAGTTTGGGATCGGTTCTGTTTGAAGCGGAAACTCACGAATATGAAACCAATCTTTATAGCGTGACTTCTCACCGTTTTTTAATACGTCTTGAAACGGAGCGAAGTAATAGCCGCTATGGTTAAATACTGCATCAAGCATGACGCGAATGCCTTTTTTATGGCACTCCTCAACGAGCCGTTTAAACGTTTGTTTATTGCCAAATTGCGGATCGATTTCGAAATAGTCAATCGTATCGTATTTATGATTGGATGGCGCTTTAAAAATAGGAGTGAAGTAAATGCCGTTAATCCCAAGTTCAACAAGATAATCTAAATGGTCGATGATGCCTTCAAAATCGCCGCCAAAAAAGCTTGTAGTCGTCGGTTCAACGCTTCCCCATGGGAGCGTATTTGGCGGGTTTAAGCGCGGATTGCCGTTGGCGAAGCGCTCAGGGAAAATTTGATACCAGACGGTGTCTTTTACCCAAGCGGGCGCGCAAAAGACGTCCGCATGATTTAAAAATGGAAAACAAAAGTAATAGGCAGTATCGTCTGTCGGTGCTTCTTGATAAAATCCTTTTTCTGTATAAATGAGCACTTCGTTTTCCGCATGCAATTCAAAGCCGTACCGCAAGCGACGATAAGGTGGAGCAACAGCGATGAACCAATAATCAAATAAGGCATCTGTTCCGCTTTTTTGCATCGGTTGTTTGTCCCATTGCCATGCGCCATCTTTCCATACGTATGGATCACCAAACAATAAATATACGGCATCAACGTCATTTTTTTTTGTGCGGAGACGAATATGTAACGTTCGTTCATCGTATGCATAAGCAAACGCATCTTTTGGACGATGGTAAATCGCTTCTTTCAACATGTTTCAACCACTCCTCTTATTTTTTTTCATCGCGCAATCGCTTGCGCTTTTTCTCACATGCGCCTCCTCTTCTTATTGAACGGTGCACGGAAGCGTAAACAATGTTTATGTCAAGCGTAAAATGAAACGAATAAAAAAGTCAACATTCATTCAAAAAAAGATAAAAAAAATAGTTGTCAAAACGGAAAATGATTGTATAATAAAGATAAAGATTGTGCAATCGTTTTCACAAAACGACGTAGTGAAAGCGTTTGTATATGTTTGAAAACAGGAGGGGTCGAAATGAAAAAAACGGTATCTATTTTTTCATCGCTTGCATTGCTTGCAGGTGTCATGGCAGGTTGTGGTCCACAAGATGAGGCAAAACCAGCGGAAAACGAAAATGAAGGTAAAACAGAAGTAACGGAAGAAGGCATGCCGCCGAAACCGGAAAAGCTTGTCGTTTGGGAAGACGTGGATCGCGGTGTAGCGTTAGAGCCAGCAATTAAAGCATTCGAAGAAAAGTATGGCATTAAAGTAGAGTACAAAGAAGTTGAAATGGCGACAAAACAGCGCGATCAACTTCGTTTGGATGGCCCAGCAGGAACAGGTCCTGACGTTATTACTGTTCCACACGACCAAATCGGTCAGCTCGTTACAGAAGGATTAATTCGTGAAATTCAAGTCGACCAAGCTGTATTAGATACGTTTACAGAATCTTCTATCGCTGCGCAAATGTATGACGGAAAATTGTATGGACTTCCAAAAGCGGTCGAAACACCTGTGTTCATCTACAATAAAAAGTTGATGGACAAAGCGCCAGAGACGATGGATGAGCTATATCAGTTCTCAAAAGAGTTTACAAAAGGCGACCAATACGGTTTCTTAGCGCTTTGGGATAACTTCTATTTTGCGCACGGCGTCATTGCTGGTATGGGCGGCTACGTATTTAAAAACAACAACGGTGCGTTAGATCGCAATGACATCGGTTTAAATAACGAAGGTGCAGTAAAAGGGACAGAATACATTCAACAATGGTATAAAGAATTGTTCCCGAAAGGTATTATCGGTGAAAACGGCGGTTCAGCGATGGACGGTTTATTCAACGAAGGAAAAGCGGCATCTGTCATGAACGGTCCGTGGGCGTTCCAAGGTATGCGTGATGCAGGTGTCGATATCGGAGTGGCGCCAATGCCAAAATTGCCAAACGGCGAGCCTGTGAAAACATTTATGGGTGTAAAAGGATGGCACGTATCATCGTTCTCGAAACATCCTGAATGGGCAACAAAATTAATTGAGTTTATTACAAACGAAGAAAATGCGAAAAAACGCTTTGAGTTAACGCATGAAATTCCGCCAGTAAAATCGCTCATTGACGATCCGGTAATCACGGAAGACGAAGGAGCGAAAGCAGTCGCAATTCAATCTCAATACGCGATTCCAATGCCAAACATTCCAGAAATGGCAGAAGTATGGGGTCCAATGGCGACAGCGCTTCAGCTTGTAGCGACCCAAAAAGCAGAGCCAAAACAAGCGCTTGATGAAGCTGTAAAAACAATTAAGACGAACATTGAAACAAATCATCCAAGCAACTAAGAAACGAGCGGTACCTCTCTTGTAGAGGTACTGCTTCAACTTTCTATCGTTTGTTTATTCATTCACAATGCAGGTGGGCTCCTCGCAATTGGTCAGAAAGGAGACAAAATCAATGGAAACACCAATGTATCAATCGAATCATCGGAAAGTGGCTCTCGGTTTATCCATTATTCCGGGATTTGGTCAATTGTATAATCGTCAATACGTGAAAGGTATTTCATTTTTTATTTTAGCTGCGTCTTTTCTTATCGTGTTTAAAGATTTGTTAAATATGGGATGGTGGGGGTTATTTACGCTCGGTGAAGTTGTTGGACGAGACCATTCTATTTTCTTGCTTGTTGAAGGAATTTTAGCTGTTATCGTATCTGTTTTTGGGTTAGGATTTTACGCATTCAATTTACGCGATGCCTATAAAAACGGGCAAAAGCGTGACTTAGGTTTGAAAATTAGCTCGCTGCGCGAGCAATATCGTGCGCTCGTTGACAACGGCTTTCCATATTTAATGATTTCACCAGGATTTCTTTTACTTGTGTTTGTCGTTATTTTCCCGCTTATTTTCGTCGTCTTATTGGCGTTTACAAACTATGACTTATATCATTCACCGCCAGCGAAACTTGTTGACTGGGTTGGGTTTCAAAACTTCATTGACTTAGTGAAGCTCGATCTTTGGCGGAAAACGTTTATTAACGTCCTCGCATGGACGATCGTTTGGACGTTTGGGGCAACAACGTTACAAATTGCGCTCGGTATTTTCTTAGCGATTATTGTGAACCAAAAAGATTTAAAAGGAAAAGCGATCATTCGGACCATTTTCATTTTACCTTGGGCAGTTCCAGCGTTTGTAACGATTCTCGTTTTCTCAGGTATGTTTAACGAATCGTTCGGAGTGATTAATAAAACGATTTTGGCGTCGTTAGGCATCGGACCGATTGAATGGATGACCGATCCGTTTTGGACGAAAGTGGCATTAATTCTCATTCAAACGTGGCTCGGCTTCCCGTTCGTCTTTGCGATGACAACGGGGGTATTGCAAGCTATTCCGAATGAATTGTATGAAGCGGCGACAGTAGATGGAGCTTCAAGCTGGCAAAAGTTTACGAAAATTACGCTGCCACTTGTGCTATATGCAACAGCGCCAATTTTAATTACGCAATATACGTTTAACTTCAACAACTTTACCATCATTTACTTATTTAATGGTGGTGGCCCTGCAGTATCTGGGCAAAATGCTGGTGCGACAGACATTTTAATTTCGTGGATTTATCGTTTAACGATGACGTCTGCGCAATATTCGAAAGCAGCTGCCATTACGTTACTTCTTTCCCTCGTTGTCGTATCAGTAGCGCTATGGCAATTTAGAAGAACAAAATCATTTAAAGAAGAGGATATGATGTAATATGGATATGAAAAGACAAAAACTCATTCGGTTGACGTTATCGTATGCCGTTATTTTGGTGATGACGATCATTATCGTCTATCCGCTTCTTTGGGTCGTTGGCTCGTCATTTAATCCGGGACAAAGCTTATCTGGGTCAAAAATGATTCCAGACAACGCCACGCTAGCGCACTATAAAAAATTGTTCGATACATCGCAAAGCGATTATTTGACTTGGTATTGGAACTCGTTAAAAGTTTCGACGTTGACGATGATTTTTTCCGTTATTTTAGTAAGTTTAACGGCGTATTCGTTTTCCCGTTACCGCTTCGTCGGGCGTCAAAACGGATTGATGACGTTTTTAATTTTGCAGATGATCCCAAACTTTGCAGCGCTCATTGCTATCTTCATTTTGGCGCTTTTAACAGGATTAGTTGATACGCATTTAGGGTTAATTCTCGTATACGTCGGTGGAGCCATTCCGATGAATACGTGGCTGATGAAAGGATATTTAGATACGATTCCGAAAGAGCTTGACGAATCGGCGAAAATTGACGGAGCGGGGCATTTGCGCATTTTCTTCCAAATCGTTTTGCCGCTTGCGAAACCAATTATTGCGGTTGTGGCGCTCTTTACGTTTATCGGTCCGTTTGGCGATTTCATTTTAGCGAGCGTGTTGCTTCGCAGCAAAGAAAAGTATACGCTTGCGGTCGGATTGTACGATTTAGTTGCAAAGCAGTTTGGTAGTGAATTTACGACGTTTGCGGCAGGTTCTGTATTAATAGCCGTGCCAATCGCCATTCTCTTCCTTTCATTCCAAAAGTATTTCGTTTCTGGCTTAACGGCAGGTGGAACAAAAGGATGAGAAACGAAAGGAAAGAATCGTTTAGGTTCTTTCCTTTCTTACTATTTCGAGATATATTAACATAAGAAGCTTGGAATGAATAGGAGTGGAATGGAATGAAAAACGTATGGCGTATATGTCTAGCTATCATATTATTGTTTTCCTTTGCTTTGCCGGCAAGCGCAAAAACAGAGCGCACATGGCAAGATGAACGTATTTATTTTATTATGGTTGACCGCTTTAATAATGGGAATCCGAAAAATGACTACGACGTCGATGTGCACGACCCGAAAGCGTATCACGGTGGCGACTTGCAAGGGGTTATTGACAAGCTCGATTACATAAAGGACATGGGCTTTACAGCTATTTGGCTTACCCCCATTTTTGCGAACGAAAAAGGCGGCTACCACGGCTATTGGATTGAAGATTTTTATAAAGTGGAAGAACATTTTGGTACGCTCGATGATTTCAAACGGCTTGTAAAAGAAGCGCATAAGCGCGATATGAAAGTCATTTTAGATTTCGTTGTCAATCATACAGGCTACAACCACCCGTGGCTGAATGATCCTTCAAAAAAAGATTGGTTTCATGAGAAAAAAGACATTTTCAATTGGGCCGATCAACAGGAAGTTGAAAACGGCTGGCTGTTTGGCCTTCCAGATTTAGCGCAAGAAAATCCGGAAGTAAAAGCGTATTTATTTGACGTGGCGAAATGGTGGATTCAAGAAACGGATATTGACGGATATCGCTTAGATACGGTTAAACATGTACCGAAATGGTTTTGGGAAGAGTTTGCAAAAGAAGTGAAGTCCGTGAAGGAAGACTTTTTTTTGCTTGGTGAAGTATGGCACGATGATCCGCGTTACGTAGCGCAATATGGGAAGCTTGGCATCGATGCGTTAATTGATTTTCCATTTTATAAAGAAGCATCAACCATTTTTTCAAACATCGATCAATCGCTCGAACCGCTGTATAACGTTTGGAAGCGCAACGTGGCGTTTTACGACGACCCGTATTTGCTCGGAACATTTTTAGATAATCATGATACCGTTCGCTTTACTCGCTTAGCGTTACAAAATCGCATCAATCCGGTGACGCGCTTAAAGCTTGGCTTAACGTATTTGTTTAGCGCCCCGGGCATTCCGATTATGTATTACGGAACGGAAATCGCGCTTGATGGCGGAGAAGATCCGGATAATCGACGTTTAATGAATTTCCGCACGGATAAAGAGTTAATTGACTATGTGACAAAGCTCGGTGAATTGCGTGAAAAATTGCCGTCGCTTCGCCGCGGTGATTTTGAATTGTTGTATGAACAAGGCGGAATGGCTGTGTTTAAACGGACGTATGAAGAGGAAACAACGCTCATCGCCATTAACAACACGTCAAAAACGCAAAAAGTGACGTTCACTGACGAACTAGAACAAGGAAAAGAGTTGCGCGGCTTGCTTGCTGGCGATTTAGTCCGAAGCAAAGATGGCAAGTATGATATCATTTTAGATCGCGAAACAGCAGAAATTTACGTGTTGGCGCCAAAAACAGGATTAAACATTCCGTTTATTGCGGCGCTTGTAGCGGTGTATGCTTCTTTTGGACTGTTTTTATATTTAGCGCGAAAACGGAAGAGATCATAACGATAGGGGGCGGCATGTATGCTAGAGGAGACGAGCTTTGCGATTCGGCCGACAAATGGGACGAATGAAATAGATGTGTGGCAATCGGTTGGCGATGTGCAAAAAATTGAAGAAAAAAAGCAAATCGTTTCATTTACGTGCGAGAGGGCATCGGGTAAAATTCATTTTTACCGCGACGATATCGTTCGGATCACGATCGATCCATTTGCTCAAAAGTACGCTTCCGTTAGTCCAGCGGTCGTGGCAGCGCCAGAGAAAGTGGCGATGCATGTGCAGGAAGTGGAAAATGGTTGGGAGCTGAAGACGAATGCGTTGACGGTCGTGATCGAACGACGCCCGTTTCGTATAACGGTTTACGATCGAGAAGGGAAGGTGCTTGTACGCGATGTCGAGCCGGTTCGTTTTCAAGCGAAAGGGCGCATACGTTGTGCGCACACCCTCGCTCCGACCGATGTCGTGTACGGCTTAGGTGAAAAGACAGGAGTGTTAAATAAACGCGGAGCGGTATGGAAGATGTGGAATACAGATGTGTATGCTCCGCACAATTTAGAAACGGACCCGCTGTACCAGTCGCATCCGTATATGATGGTGTTAAAAGACGGACATGCACACGGCGTCTTTTTCGATCATACGTATGAAACGACGTTTGACTTACGGTATGAATCGTTTTATACGTTCACGTCAGAAGGCGGTTCCCTCGACTACTACGTGTTTGCCGGCCCGCACCCAAAAGATGTGTTGACGCAATATACGCATCTTGTTGGACGAATGCCTTTGCCGCCAAAGTGGGCGCTCGGTTATCACCAGTCGCGCTATAGTTATGAAACGGAGCAAGAAGTGCGTGAATTAATTGACACATTTCGCAAAAAACATATTCCACTCGATGCGGTATATTTAGATATTCATTATATGGACGAATATCGTGTATTTACGTTCGATCAAAATCGGTTTCCACATCCGAAATCGCTCGTTCAATATGCGAGTGAACAAGGGGTTCGCATCGTTCCGATCGTTGATCCGGGAGTGAAAGTAGATGCAGAGTACGATACGTATCGCGATGGCGTGCAAAAAGATTATTTTTGTAAATATGCAGACGGAACGTTGTTTAAAGGAGACGTTTGGCCGGGGACGAGCGTGTTTCCTGACTTTTTGAAGAAAAAAGTGCGCAAATGGTGGGGCGAACAACATGCGTTTTACACGAGCATCGGCATTGAAGGCATTTGGAATGATATGAATGAGCCGTCTGTGTTTAACGAAACGAAAACGATGGACGATCAAGTCGTTCATGACGGATGGAAAACGCATCGTCAAGTGCATAACATATACGGAATGATGATGACGGAAGCGACGTACAACGGATTGAAAAAACAACTGAAAGGGAAGCGTCCGTTTGTGTTAACGCGCGCCGGTTTTTCGGGCATTCACCGATATGCTGCTGTGTGGACAGGAGACAACCGCAGTTTTTGGGAACATCTTGAACTATCTTTGCCGATGTGTTTAAATTTAGGATTATCTGCCGTTGCATTTTGTGGGGCGGATGTGGGCGGCTTCGCTCATGATGCTCATGGGGAATTGCTTGTTCGTTGGACGCAAGTCGGCGCTTTTTTCCCATATTTCCGCAATCATTGTGCGATTGGTTTCGCCCGTCAAGAACCGTGGGCGTTCGGTGAAACATATGAACAGATGGTGAAGCGATATATTGAGTTGCGCTACGAGTGGCTCCCACATTTGTACACGTTATGTTTTGAAGCATATCAAACAGGTGTGCCGATGATGCGTCCGCTCATGTTAGAATATCCGGACGATGCTGAGACGTGGAACATATCAGATCAATTTATGGTCGGCAATGAAGTTATGATCGCGCCGGTCATGCGTCCGCATACGTTCCATCGCCTCGTCTATTTTCCGAAAGGGCGTTGGATCGATTATTGGACGAAAGAAAAATTTGAAGGCGGCAGACGATATATTGTCGAAGCGCCACTTGATCGGTTGCCGATATTTGTAAAAGAAGGGGCGATGATTGCCCGTGCCGAAGCAAAACAATCGACGTCCATTGCGGACGAACAGTTGACGTTGTATGTGTATGCGATGGAAGAAGGAACATCATCATATACGTTATACGATGATGACGGCACAACGTTTGCATACGAAAAAGGAGAGTATGTGAACATGCATATTCGCGCGACGTTTTCGGACGATGCGGTTCATTTTGAGATAGAACGGGAAGGTACGTACAAACCACCTTGGCAATTGCGTGTCGCATTTGTTGGCGATGTACCGTCTACAATTGTTGTTAATGGAGAACGATGTATCATCGATGAAGCGACAAACACGTTTGTTTTGTAAGGGATGGGGGATTTTTATGACAGTAACGATTAAAGATGTAGCGAAACGAGCGAACGTGGCACCATCGACTGTTTCGCGCGTCATTGCTGACAGTCCGCGCATTAGTGAAAAGACGAAGAAAAAAGTGCGCGAAGCGATGAAAGAGCTCGGTTATCATCCGAATTTTATCGCCCGCAGTTTAGCAAATAAATCGACGCAAGTGATCGGCTTAATTATGCCAAGCTCAGCCGATAAAGCGTTTCAAAACCCGTTTTTCCCAGAAGTCATTCGCGGCATTAGCAAAGCGGTGCATGATCGACAATATGCGTTGCAGTTGTCGACAGGGGAGACGGAAGCGGAAATTTATGAAGGCGTCGTCCATATGGTGCAAGGAAAACGCGTCGATGGGGTGATTTTGCTGTATTCGCGCGCGAACGATAAAATTATGGCGTATTTACAAAAAGAAGACGTGCCGTTTGTCGTCATCGGTAAACCGCATAAAAAAGCGGAGCAAATTACGCACGTGGATAACGATAACGTTCGCGCCGCGCGCGAGGCGACGGAATATTTAATTGAGCTCGGTCATGAACGCATCGCTTTTGTCGGAGGAAATGTAAATCTCATCGTGACGATGGATCGTTTGCTCGGATATGAAAAAGCATTGAAATCGGCTAGTCTTTCGTATCGAAAAGATTACATCGTGCATGAAGAATTTTTAAAAGAAGGCGGCCAAGAGGCGATGAAAGAGTTGCTTTCATTGAAAGAACCGCCGACTGCGCTCGTTGTTGCCGACGATTTGATGGCGCTCGGTGTGTTAAATACGCTTGCAGAAATGGGGCTAAGGGTACCGGCTGATTTGTCGATCGTGAGCTTTAACAACGTGCTTTTATCAGAAATTTCCCGTCCGCCATTAACATCGGTAGACATTAACATTTTCCAGCTCGGCTTTGAAGCAGCAAGAAATTTAATTCAACAAATCGAAAACCCGAATGAGCCAATTAAACGCATCATTATTCCGCATACGCTCGTCAAACGGTTTTCGTGCGATTATTACAAAGCACCTTTTGAATAGGAAGGTGCTCTTTTTTTTTTATAAACAGGCTAGGCGAGAAGAAAAAAATGGTGTATTATATTCTTAACATTCACGCTCTTTGAAAAAAATATATACGATGAGCAAGTACGGTGCATACGTCCGTATGCTTAAAAGGGAAGAACGGTGCAAAGCCGTCGCGGTACCCGCCACTGTGATGGGGAGTTTCGTTGCAATATGCCACTGATTTTTGGGAAGGCGCAACGAAATGATGAACCTAAGCCAGGAGACCTGCCTGCTTGCGATACGTCGGCTGCCTACGGGAATATAGGTGGACGTGCGGAGACGATGGAAAGCAACGGTTGTGAATGCATGATTGTTTGAATATTTCGTTTTTTCTGCACCTCTACCTAGAGGTGCTTTTTTATTTTGAAAAAAGGGGCGACATATATGGCAACATGGAATTTACAAGGAACGACACATCACGTGCTTATTTGCAACGGAGGAAGCTGCATGAGAAAAGGAGGGGAAGAGGTGACGCAAGCGATTCGCGATGAAATTGATCGGCTACAGCTGAATGGGCGCGTTCATACGACGCGTACACGATGCAACGGTCGCTGCGAAGATGCATGTGTCGTCATCGTTTATCCAGAAGGTGTTTGGTATCGTACGATTGATGAACAAATAGGGAGGGACATTGTACGCAATCATGTACGTGACGGGAACATATTGCGCGATTACGTCACGTATACGTATGAACATACAGGATTTGTTATGCCCGAACATAGCGTTGTGACAAGGGGGAAAGAAAAATGAAGCGAAACGCATGGTGGATCGTTTGTACATGCTTGACTGTCTACGTTTTATTTGCGCTTTCACCTTCAGTATATGCGATGCACATTATGGAAGGATTTTTACCTTGGCATTGGGCGCTCGTTTGGTGGTTGTTATTTTTGCCATTTTTCTTCGTCGGTTTACGGACGATGACGCGCATCGTAAAACAACAGCCGGAAATGAAAATGTTGCTTGCGCTAGCGACCGCATTTACATTCGTTCTTTCCGCTTTAAAAATTCCATCTGTCACAGGAAGCAGCTCGCATCCGACAGGGACAGGCCTCGGTGCGCTGTTATTTGGGCCGTTCGTCATGACGGTCATCGGTACGGCTGTGTTAATGTTTCAAGCATTATTGCTTGCGCATGGTGGATTGACAACGCTCGGTGCAAATGCGTTTTCGATGGCGGTTATCGGTCCGTTTGTAGCGTACGTGTCGTTTGTTGCATGCCAAAAGCTTCGCATTTCGATGCGCCTTTCTGTTTTTGTGGCGGCGATGTTTGCCAATTTAGCTACGTATGTGATGACATCGATACAACTTGCGCTAGCATTTCCAGACGCAACAGGCGGGGTATGGGGGGCGTTCTTAAAGTTTGCTTCCATTTTTGCTTTCACTCAAATACCGCTTGCAATTACCGAAGGGCTTCTGACTGTTGTTGTATGGAATTTTTTACATACGTACACGAAACAAGAATTAAATATATTGCAACAGAAAGGGGCGTCTGCTAAATGAACAATCGACTATTGCTTTTCCTTGCCGCACTTTTGATCGTTTTGCCGCTCGTCGTTGTAAAACATACGGAGTTTGCTGGGGCAGATGCGCTTGCGGAGGAGATGATTCAACAACTTGCGCCCAATTATGAACCGTGGTTCGATGTGTTTTTTGAACCGCCCGGCGGGGAAGTAGAAACATTGCTATTTTCATTGCAGGCGGCAATTGGAGCGGGAGTGATCGGCTACATTATCGGCTTGTATAGAGGGCGAAAACGAAATGGTTAGCTGGCTTGACGAATGGGCGTATCGCAATCGGCTCGCGAAACTTCGGGCGACATTTAAACTGACATTTTCATTTATTTTGCTTATATGGGCGATGATTGGAACGAATGTCGGTCGGCTGCTTACGATCGGATGGATGCTCATTTGGCTTATTGTTTATGCACGCTTACCGTGGCATGTTTGTTTGCGTGTTTGTTTGCTTATGGCGCTCGTTATTCTTTGGAGTAGCGCACCGCTTCTTCTTTCATTTGATGGTGCTGCTGTGGACGTTTCATATGTAGGTACGATTTGGTTACGAGCGTTTACATGCTCGCTCGTTCTCTTTTTTCTTGCCGCAACAACGCCATTTTTTCGCTTGGCATGCGCACTACAAACATTGCGCATCCCGCGTGTACTAATAGAGCTTCTATTGTTAACGTATCGTTTCATTTTCATGTTGGAAAAGGCAGCAAGGGAGCTGTTTGTTACGGTGCGCGTGAGACAAGGAGAACGAAATTGGCGGATCGCTTCACTTGCTATTGCACAATTGTTACGCCACACATTGCATCAATATGAGGCGATGGTCATTGCGCAACGAGCGCGCCACGTCTCTTTTACAGTTCCGCGGTGCACGGACGAGCAATTGCCAAAAAGGTATGTTATTGAAGCATCGCTTGGCATCGTTGTTTTGTTTATCGTGGAGGGATTATATGTTGCAGTTTCATGATGTTCACTATACGTACCGAAACGGTGCGCACGTCTTAAAAGGAGTATCGCTTACGATCGAACGTGGAAAAAAATATGCATTGATCGGAAAAAACGGTTGTGGAAAAACAACATGGTTGCTTCATACAAACGGCATTTATCGCCCAACAAAAGGGGAGGTGTATTGGGAAGGAAAACGTGTAAAGGAACGTTTGCGCCAACATGTCGGCGTCGTTTTTCAAAATCCAGAACATCAATTTTTAGCACCAACGATTGAGGAAGAGCTTGCGCTTAGTTTGCAAGGGAATAGCGAACGGATCGAACGAGCGATAAAAGCATTTTCGCTTGCTGAATGGCGAGACGTGCCCATTCACCATCTCAGTCTCGGACAAAAAAAGTGGTTGTCGCTCGCTGTAGCGATGGCCTCTCAACCGAAGTTGCTTATTGTCGATGAGCCAGCTGCTTATTTAGATGCTGCACAGAGCGAGCGCCTTATCATGAAACTAAATGAGTGGCACGAAGCAGGTACGACGCTCGTTGTCATCACTCATGATTTTGATTTCGTATGGCAATGGGCAGACGAAGTGTTTGTCATGCATGATGGACGCATCGTTTTGCACGGTACACCTGCGTTTATATTTTCACAAGCGGATATTTTTCACCAGCTTCGTTTGCCACTTCCTCTTCTTTTACGCATATGGATGAAGGAAAATAAGCCATGTACAGAACAACAACTGTTTGAATGGATCGAACGATGGAAAAAGGGGTGAAAACATAATGGGAAAATTGTTTGTTGTCGGTTTTGGCCCAGGAAGTGTTGACCATATGACGAAACGGGCGCGTGAAGCGATTGAAGAAAGCGATGTTATCGTTGGTTATAAAACGTATGTCGATTTAATTAAAGACATCATTCGTGGAAAAGAAGTGATTAGCACAGGGATGACGGAAGAGGTGAGTCGAGCACAAGAAGCTGTAAAGCAGGCAGAACGCGGAAAAAACGTCGCTGTCATCTCGAGCGGAGATGCCGGACTGTACGGTATGGCTGGGCTTGTTTACGAGGTGTTAATTGAAAACGGGTGGCATAAGGAAACAGGGATTGAAGTGGAAGTCATTCCAGGCATTTCAGCCATTCATTCTTGTGCCGCTTTGTTAGGGGCGCCGATTATGCATGACGCATGCACGATTAGTTTAAGCGACCATTTAACACCATGGCACATCATCGCCAAACGAATTGAGGCAGCCGCAGCAGCAGATTTTGTCATTGCGCTATACAATCCAAAAAGCGGCCGCCGTACACAACAAATTGTCGAAGCGCAGCGTATTTTATTGACGTATCGTTCGCCACATACACCAGTTGGTCTTGTAAAAAGCGCGTATCGTGAGCGGCAACATGTCGTGTTAACGAATATAGGCGACATGTTAGAGCACGACATTGGCATGTTAACGACAGTCATTATTGGAAACTCCTCTACGTTCGTTCATGACGGTCTTATGATTACGCCGCGTGGCTATGAACGGAAATATAACTTATCTAGTGCCGTCCAGCCGTTAAAACCGCACGAGCGACTACGTCCAGAAGCAGAGCCGTGGGCGTTGACGCATGTGCGCTCACTAGCGGAAGAGGCGTATGAAAAAGTAAATGTAGAACGATTGGAAGTAGCAGTTAGTCTGGGAATTGCAAAGAAAACGTGGGAGCCTGAGCAAATGGTGCAACTTGCCCGCATCGTTGGCGAGCAAGGAACGATCACGTATACGCCTGATCATTACTTTAAAGTGACGATGGAAACGAATCGGGCAGATGAAGTTGTGCGCGCGCTCGTACAAGTTGGATTGACTGTCGCGCCTGTTGGAGATGTGTTTGTTATGAAAGCTTGTGACTTTTGTGACGGGGAGAAAAAAGATGCGATTCCTTATGCAGAGCAACTATATAAGCAGTTTGGAGGCATGAAGTTGCCAAAGGAATTGCGTGTAGGATTTAACGGGTGCGGCATGGCATGTTATGGAGCCGTTCATGAAGATATTGGGATTGTTTATCGCAAAGGGGCATTTGATTTATTTTTAGGTGGAAAAACGGTAGGGAGAAACGCTCATCCTGGACAGCTTGTTGCTGAAGGCATTCATCCCGATGACCTTGTTGAAACGATTGCTCGGATCATTGCGCAATATAAAGAAGAAGGATATGCAAACGAACGATTTCATAAGTTTTTTGAACGAAAAAAAGAAGTCGGTGGCTTCGTTTACGGACAGACGAAGAACGTCGAGCCAGCGGCATGTGGGGAGTGATACATGTGAAAGCAATTTTGTTTGTTGGGCATGGGAGCCGTGATGAAGAAGGAAACGAGCAAGTACGACAGTTTGTTCAAACGATTCGTCCGCACATTGATGCGACGTTTTATGTGCATACATGTTTTTTAGAATTTGGTATTCCGTCTGTAACAGATGGTATCGTCCATTGTGTCGAACGAGGAGCGACGGAAGTCATTGTCATACCTATCATTTTACTTCCAGCTGGACATTCGAAGTTGCATATTCCGGCAGCGATTGATGAGGCAAAAGAACGTTACCCGTACGTCTCATTTACGTACGGACGACCGCTTGGCATACACGATGCGACGTTTACGATTTTGCACGATCGCTTACAAGAAGCTGGCGCCGTTGTGGACGGTGAGACGGCAATTATTTTATTAGGACGAGGTGGGAGCGATCCAGATGCAAATAGCGATTTGTATAAAATTGCTCGCTTATTTTGGGAGCGAAATAAACAGACGATTGTAGAACCGGCGTTTATGGGAGTGACGAATCCGTCATTAGATGAGGCCGTCGACCGATGTGTCAAACTCGGTGCGAAAAAGATTGTCATTTTGCCGTACTTTTTATTTACGGGCGTATTAATCAAACGGTTAGAAAAGCGAGTTTCCGAGTTTCAAATAACATATCCGCATCTTTCATTTATTCTTGCAAACTATTTTGGTTTTCACCCGGCACTACAAACGATCGTACTTGATCGGTTGCAAGAGGCGCTTAACGATTCGGTTTATATGAATTGTGATACGTGTCAATATCGGCTTCATGTCGCTGAACATCATCACCATCATCACCATCACGATCATCATGATCATTGAGGTGAAGCACATGATTATGATGTTATCAGGAACAAGCGATGCGAGACAGTTAGCGCTAGCTATTCGCGATGCGGGATATGACATATTTGCGACCGTCGTTACCGAACATGCGGCAGAGCAGATGGCTCATGTCGGCATTCATGCGCACGTCGGACGATTAACAGCGTCACAAATGATTGCGCTCATGAACGAACATAAAGTTAAGGCGATCGTTGACGCGAGCCATCCGTTCGCGGAAGAGGCGTCGCGTCAAGCGATGCAAGCTGCAGAAAGAGCATGCGTTCCGTACATTCGCTATGAGCGAAAAGAAAGCGTGATTGCGTATGAGCGCGTTACATTTGTCGATAGCTATGAAGCGGCGGCACAGTATGCTGCAAATAAAAAAGGGGTAGTGATGTTGACGACGGGCAGTAAAACGTTGCCGATTTTTGCTGATATGTTGCTTCCACTTCCTGATGTTCGTTTAATTGCCCGCATGTTGCCGCGAAAAGACAACATGGAATTGTGTGAACGATTGCGCTTTCCGCAAGAAAACATTATCGCGATGCAAGGTCCATTTACGAAACAATTAGATATCGCTTTGATGCAACATTTCGGTGTGACGCTTCTTGTGACGAAAGAAAGTGGACGAGTTGGATTTGTCGATGAAAAAATTGCTGCAGCCCAAGAACTTGGCATTGAAACGGTCGTTATTCGCCGTCCGAAACTTGCTTATCCAAACGTGTACAATGAGTTTTCCGACATCATTCGCGCACTTGAGCGAGAGATAAAAAAGGAGGAAAAGTAAATGTTTCGTCCAATAACTGTGCAACCAGAACAAATTGAGCAAAAAAGCTTTCAAATCATTGATGAAGAAATAGGGGAGCATGCATTCACTGCTGAGCAGTATGCTGTTGTTCAACGCGTCATTCATGCGAGCGCCGATTTTGAATTAGGGAAAAGTCTTTTATTTCATCCGCGAGCGATTGAAGCGGGAATGGCTGCGATTCGTGCCGGGAAAAAGATCGTGGCTGACGTCCAGATGGTACAAGTAGGGATCAATAAAGCGCGCATTGAAAAATACGGGGGAAGTATCCACGTGTATATTTCTGATGAAGATGTGATGAAAGAGGCAAAACGGCTAAATACAACGCGGGCAATTGTAGCGATGCGCAAAGCGGTGAAAGAGGCAGACGGGGGGATTTTTGCGATTGGAAACGCTCCAACGGCGTTGCTTGAGTTAATTCGGTTAGTAAAAGAAGGGGTGGCGCGCCCCGGCTTAATTATCGGTCTTCCTGTTGGGTTCGTTTCTGCAGCAGAGTCAAAAGAAGAATTAGCGAAATTAGATGTTCCGTTTATTACGAACATCGGAAGAAAAGGAGGGAGTACAGTTACGGTCGCCGCATTGAACGCCTTGTCTATTTTGGCGGAGCGAGAATCAGTATGAAGAAGGAAAATTTGCGTGAAGGATATACGACTGGAGCGTGTGCAACGGCCGCCACAAAAGCGGCGTTGCTTGCGCTCATTACAGGTATGAAGCAAACGGAAGCAACGATCATGCTTCCAATCGGTCGGGAGGTGACGTTTCCGGTCGCTGCTTGTGAAGTACATCTACATGTAGCAAGCGCCACAGTCATAAAAGATGGGGGGGACGATCCTGACGTCACGCACGGTGCTTCGATCGTTGCAACAGTAAGCTGGACGGAAGAGGGCATCCATATTGACGGAGGAGAAGGGGTAGGAAGAGTAACAAAACCGGGTCTTCCTGTTCCGATCGGGGAGGCGGCGATCAATCCGGTTCCTCGTCAAATGATGACGGAAGTTGCTCGTCAATTGCTTACAAAATACGGTGTGACATGCGGTGTGAGCATCGTCATTTCCGTACCGAACGGAGAAGAAATGGCGAAAAAAACGTTAAACGGGCGGCTTGGTATTATGGGTGGAATTTCTATTTTAGGAACGCGTGGCATCGTCGTCCCATTTTCTACGTCCGCCTATCGGGCAAGTATTGTACGTGCGCTTGAAGTCGCTGTCGCTTGTGGCTGTGACCACGTTGTCGTGACGACAGGTGGGCGAAGTGAGCATTATGCGATGAAACAATATAGCCACTTACCACAAGAGGCTTTTATTGAGATGGGCGATTTTGTCGGTTTTACGTTGAAGCAATGCAAGCGGCTCGGCATAAAAAAAGTATCGCTCGTTGGTATGATGGGCAAATTTTCAAAAGTGGCGCAAGGGGTCATGATGGTACATTCGAAAAGTGCCCCTGTCGATTTTCATTTTTTAGCTCGTATCGCTGAACAATGCGGTGCTCCAACACATATGATTGAAGCTGTTAAACAGGCGAATACAGCGTCACAAGTCGGCGATATGATGTACGAGGCAGGATATATGTCGTTTTTCGATTTGTTATGTGACTATTGTTGCCAACATGCGTTACGCGAAGTAGGTGGAGGAATGACGGTTGAAACGACAATGTATACGTTGAAAGGACAATTGCTAGGGAAGGCGGTGCGAAGCGATGGAACAGATGAAATTAATCGGGATCGGGGCTGATGGGAAAGCGTCGCTTCCGTCATTATATAGACAATGGATTGACGAAAGCGAACGGCTCGTTGGTGGGGAACGGCAACTATCTTTTTTTCCTGATTATCGTGGAGAGACAATTGTCATTCGCAACAACTTATCATCGCTCGTTTCCACGTTAATGAATGAGCCGAAAAAAACAGTTATTTTAGCTTCAGGAGACCCGTTGTTTTATGGCATCGGCAGCTATTTAGCGAAAAAAATGCCGATTGCTGTGTATCCATCCATTAGCTCGTTGCAATGGGCGTTCGCGAAAATGGGAGAAAGCTGGCATGATGCGTACGTCGTTAGTTTACACGGGCGCACGATGAAAGGGCTAGCACAGCGAATCGATGGAAAAGAAAAGGTAGCTATTTTAACAGATGAAACGAACGATCCGCCTGCCATTGCGTCGTATTTGTTGGATTATGGGATGACTGAATATGAGGCGTTTGTCGGGGAACATCTTGGGGGCGAAAACGAGCGCTGTCGCTTTTTTACGTTGGAAGAGATGAAGGAGGCTTCGTTCGCTCCATTAAATATTGTCGTTTTGCGCAGAAAAACAGATGGGACGAAGTGGATGTTTGGGATCGACGATGCTGAATTTTTTCAGCGCAAGCCAGAAAAAGGGCTAATTACGAAAAAAGAAGTGCGCGTACTAAGTATACAAGCTCTCCGTCTTCATGAAAGAAGCGTTGTATGGGACATTGGGACGTGCACGGGGTCGGTAGCGATTGAAGCGGCAAAAATGGCTCGAGAAGGGGCGGTTTTTGCGATTGAAAAAAATGCTTTAGATATAGAAATATGTAAGAAAAATATGAAAAAGTTCCGCGCAGACTTTACACTTGTGCACGGGCGAGCGCCTGAAGGATTAGCGCAATTTCCTGACCCAGATGCGATTTTCATTGGGGGAACGTCAGGAAGTTTACGCGACATTATCGACGTATGTTGTACGCGATTAAAAAAAAGTGGGCGCATCGTCATCAATGCCGTCACAATCGAAACGTTATATGAAGCGACAAAGGCATTGCGAACGCATAATTACGCTGTCGATATTTTGCTCGCCCAATTTTCACGAAGCAAGCCTATTTTACAATTGACACGTTTTGATGCATTAAATCCGATATACATTATTTCAGCGCGAAAGGATGAAAGCGAATGATCGGTACGTTATATGGCATTGGCGTCGGTCCGGGAGACCCGGAACTGCTGACAGTGAAAGCTTTTCGCCGTTTAAAAGAAGCGCATGTCATCGCCTATCCAAAAAAAGCGAACGGGAGTAAAAGTTACGCCCAACACATTGTTGAAGCGTATTTTTCTAAAACGGAAAAACAGATGATTGGTCTCGTGTTTCCGATGACGAAAGATGAACGTGTGTTGCGAGAAAAGTGGAGTGAAACAGTGGAAACGGTGTGGGCTTACTTACGTGAAGGAAAACATGTCGCATTCGTAACGGAAGGCGACCCGCTCTTATATAGCACATGTATTCATTTTATGCGCACGATGCGAACATATCATCCAAACGTGCCGATCGAAATCATCCCAGGTGTTTCATCAATTAATGGGGCAGCGGCTCGCTTGCAGTTGCCGCTAGCTGATGGCGATGAGACGATTGCGATCGTTCCCGCACGAGATGATTATGACGCGATGAAAAAAGCGTTGCAAAATCACGATTGCGTCGTGTTTTTGAAAGTGGCGAAAGTGATGCCGCTCCTTCTCTCGCTTTTAAAAGAGATGAATTTAATCAATGAGGCGGCGGTTGTAACAAAAGTCACATCCCATGAAGAAGTGATATGGGATGTGACGAAGCTCGAACACACATCTTTACCATACTTGACATTAATGGTGGTGAGAAAGTGAAAATATACATTGTCGGGGCTGGACCTGGGTCACCGGAACTCATTACTGTGAAAGGAATGAAATTGTTGCAGCAAGCGGACGCCATCTTTTACACCGATTCGCTTGTCAATGATGAACTGCTTACATATGCAAAAGAAAGCGCGCGCATTTTTTGTACATCGGGTATGCATTTAAAGCAAATGGTTGCCATGATGTGCGAAGAAGTGAAAAACGGACATATCGTCGTTCGTCTTCACACTGGTGATCCATCCATTTATGGGGCGACGATGGAACAAATCGTACTTTTGAAAAAAGAAGGAATTGACGTTGACATCGTGCCGGGGGTTAGTTCTGTATTTGCTGCCGCCGCTGCGGCACAAGTAGAATTGACCGTACCGAATTTAACGCAAACGGTCATTTTAACGCGAGCAGAAGGAAGAACTCCAGTTCCTGAAAAAGAACAGCTCGCTTCGTTGGCGCAACATCATTGTACAATCGCTCTTTTTTTAAGTGCGACGTTAACGAAAAAAGTGACAGCTGCATTTCTTGAAGCAGGATGGAGCGGGCATACGCCTGTTGTCGTTGTGTATAAAGCGACATGGCCGGATGAAAAAGTCGTTCGTTCTACCGTGGGCACGCTCCATGAAGATATGCAGCGCCACGGCATTCGGAAACATGCCCTTATTTTAGCAGGATGGGCGCTTTCTGAGCGACTCGATGAATCGTATCGCTCGAAACTGTATGACGAGACATTTACACACGGCTATCGCAAAGGGAGGGAGTAGAGATGTATGCGGTTGTAGCGATTACAAAGCATGGGGTAGAAATAGCGAGAAAACTGCACGAAAAACTTCCTGATGCGCACATTTATTATACGGATAAGTTTGCCAAAGGTGACGAAGAGCAAAAAGGTATTCGTTTATTTTCAGGGAACGTTCGCGTTCATTTAGCAACGTGGTTTGCGACGTATCGCGGGCTCATTCTTATTATTTCGCTCGGTGCCGTTGTACGCATGATTGCGCCGTTGTTAAAAGATAAAAAAACAGATCCAGCCGTTGTCGTGATTGATGATAAAGCGGAGCATGTCATTAGTGTGTTGTCCGGCCATTTAGGTGGGGCAAACGAATTAACGCGCCAAGTAGCGGCATTGCTGCATGCCCGTCCAGTTATTACAACAGCATCTGATGTGCAACAAACAATTGCTGTTGATTTATTTGGCCGCTCGTTCGGATGGGTGTGGGAGAACGAAGAAAACTTAACACCTGTGAGCGCTGCCGTTGTGAACGAGCAACACGTCGCGATTGTACAAGAATCAGGGGAGCGGCATTGGTGGACGTATGATGCACCGCTTCCAGCGAACATTCGTACATATGGGTCGATTGCGGAAGCGCTGAAAGCAAGGCCTGATGCAGCATTAGTTGTGACGCATCGGCTGCTCGAGAAAGAGGAACAAGCCATTTTACAACATGGAGTGTTGTATCGTCCGAAAGTGATTGTTATTGGCATCGGGTGTAATCGTGGGACAAGCGCACAAGAAATTGAACAAGTCATTTGCGATACGTTACAACAGCTTCGTTTTTCGCTAAAAAGCGTGAAAGCGTTATGTACAATTGATTTGAAAAAAGATGAAGAAGGTTTATTAGCCGTCGCAAACAAATATGGGTGGCCACTTATTTTTTATACGCCCGAACAATTAAACGACGTTCCGATCGATGAACCGTCGGAAACGGTGTTTCGTTACACGGGGGCATATGGGGTAAGCGAGCCTGCCGCTAAGCGATATAGCGGACAACAACAGCTCGTTTTAACGAAGAAAAAAAGCGGAAACGTCACGATTTCCGTTGCGCTATGGGAGGGAGAGCGATGAAGCGGATTGTTGTGGCTGGCACGGGGAGCGGAGTTGGAAAAACGACGGTGACGCTCGGTTTAATGAGCGCGTTCAAACAGCGGGGATACGTTGTTCAAGGATTCAAATGTGGGCCGGATTACATTGATCCGACGTATCATACGGCGGTGACGGGAAGGCGCTCACGCAATTTAGATAGTTGGATGGGAAATGAGCAAATTGTACGCGATGTGTGCAAGCGGGGAGGCGAAGGGGCACATCTTTCCATCATTGAAGGGGTCATGGGGCTATTTGATGGAAAGCGTGCGACGACAAATGAAGGATCGACCGCAGAAATTAGTATAATGACGGAAAGCCTAGTATTGTTAGTTGTCGACTGTTCAGGGATGGCGCGAAGTGCAGCGGCTGTCGTGCGCGGGTTTCAATCGTTTCATGAGCGCGTTCGCATCGTTGGGGTGATCGCGAATCGTGTCGGAAGTGAAGGGCATTTTCGGCTCGTTAAAGAAGCGATTGAACAACAATGCCGTATTCCTGTCGTCGGTTATTTACAAAAAGAGGTTGACTTGACGATTCCAGAGCGTCATTTAGGGCTCGTTCCTTCTGTCGAGCGGGGAGAACTTCAGCCGTTTTTTAATGAGCTTGGCAAGCGAATAGAGAAAACGGTTGATTTGGATGCGATATGGGACTTAGCCGAGGCGAATGAGCTGACGAGCGCTCCATTTTTTCAGCCGAAGCAAACGTACGATGTGCGCATTGCTGTGGCGAAGGACGCTGCATTTCATTTTTATTACGAAGAAAATTTAGAGATGCTTCAGGCTTGTGGGGCGACGCTCGTTTATTTCTCGCCACTTGCAGGTGAACGTGTTCCACATGACGTTCACGGTTTATATATTGGCGGAGGATTCCCAGAAGAATTTGCAGCGGAGTTGGCGCGTGATGAAGAAGTAAAACGCTCGGTCGCCGCAGCGATTCAGCGCGGCTTGCCGACGCTTGCAGAATGTGGGGGATTTATGTATTTAACGGAAGGAATTGTGACTACAGATGGGCAATATTACGAGATGGTCGGCGTCATCCCAGGATACGTACGTATGCAGCAAAAGCTCGCTGCTCTCGGATATCGTGAAGTGACGGGACGAAAGGGGAACTTTTTGCTTGAATATGACAAAGCAAAAGGGCATGAATTTCATTACTCGACGTTTGTCCCACGCAAAGAAGAAAAGTTTGCATATGAAGTGAAAGGGTTGCGAGGATGTAAATTAGATGGCTATATGGATAAACGTCTTATTGCCGGCTACGTTCATTTTTATTTTCCATCAAATCCTTTGCTTGTTGAGCGATGGCTCAAGGCGTGTAGCGAGGTGAAGAGAGATGCGTAAGGCGCTTCCGATTATGTTTCAAGGAACGCATTCGGATGCCGGAAAGAGCGTCATCGCGACCGCTTTTTGCCGCATCTTTGCGCGCAACGGTTGGAAGACGGCGCCGTTTAAATCGCAAAATATGTCGCTTAATTCGTACGTGACGATTGACGGAAAAGAAATTGGACGTGCACAAGGAGTTCAGGCGGAGGCAGCGGGTGTTGTCGCGACGACGCATATGAATCCGATTTTAATTAAGCCAAGCCGCGATCAAGAAGCGCAAATTGTTGTACATGGGAAACCGTATGAAAATATGAAAGCGAGCACGTACCGAAACGAGTTTTTTGACGTCGGACTGGAACTTATTCGACAGTCTCTCCATACGTTAATGGAACAATATGACCGCCTTGTGATCGAAGGAGCTGGCAGTCCAGCGGAAGTGAATTTGAATGATCGCGAGCTTGTGAATATGCGCATCGCCCGCATGGCAAACGCCCCTGTCGTGCTAATTGGTGATATTGAGCGCGGAGGGGTGTTTGCGAGTTTAGTTGGTACGTTGCAACTATTGGAGGAAGAAGACCGGAAACGCGTCATCGGGGTGATCATTAATAAATTTCGCGGCGATCTTTCGCTTCTTCAGCCCGGTTTGCATTGGTTTGAGCAATATACAGGTGTGCCGGTGATCGGTGTCGTGCCGTACATGCATACGCGCATCGATGCTGAAGATTCGGTCGTCCTTTCCCGTTATGCGACGAAAAAAGATGAGACGAAAGCAATTGACATCGCAGTTATTCAATATCCACGCCTGTCGAACTTTACAGATATCGATCCATTTTTTGCTGAAGCAGATTGTTCGGTGCGCTTCGTGACCGATCATGCTATGTTAGGTGAGCCTGATATACTCATTTTGCCTGGAAGTAAAAATACGATCGAAGACGTTTGTTTTTTAAAAGAAACGGGCTTATTTTCTGCTATCCGACGCTTATATGAACGAACGGATGTGACGATCGTCGGCATTTGTGGCGGCTATCAAATGCTTGGCGAACGTATTAAAGATCCATTTCATGTCGAAACACCACTTGATGCTGTTGCTGGATTAAGCTTGTTGCCGGTTGAAACGACGCTCGCTTGTGAAAAAACGACAGTGCTATGTGAAGGGATGTTGGTGTACAAAAACGAAATGTTTGATGTAAAAGGGTACGAAATTCATATGGGGCGTTCACTTGTGAAACAAGGTGAGCCGCTTATTTTATTAAGCGGAAAAACGGATGGGTGTAAAACGAAAGATGAGCGCGTCATCGGAACATATATGCATGACTTGTTTCATAACGATATGTTTCGGCACCATTTATTAAATAGTGTGCGAAGAAAAAAACAACTTTCACCGTTAATGGAGCGTCCACATTATCGGGAATTGCGTGCGCAAGCATTTGATGACTTAGCTGATTGTGTTGAAAAACATGTCGATGTGAAAGCGATTGAACGAAAAATGATCGAATTTCAAGGGGGAGAACACCATGCTTTATGAACAAATCGGGGAAGAAGTGCGCAATTATATTGACCAATTAACAAAACCGCGCGGCAGTCTTGGGCGTCTTGAGGAATTAGCGATCGAGATTGCAAAAATGACAGGGGAGCGTTTTCCACGTGTGACACCGCCTGGCGTGCTTGTATTTGCAGCTGACCATGGCATCGCAAAAGAAGGAGTGTCTGCGTATCCGCAAGAAGTGACCACACAAATGGTGCTAAATTTTGTGCGTGGCGGGGCGGCCATTAACGTATTCAGTCAACAAATTGGTGCTATATTTGCGGTCGTTGATGTTGGTGTGGCGGTTGATGTGGATGAAGAAGGTGTCATCAATGAGAAAGTGGCATATGGAACGAAAAATTTTGCACATGAGCAAGCGATGACAAAAGAAGAAGTAGAGAGGGCAGTACAAGCTGGATATCGACAAGCGAGCGCCATGATTGATCGCGGTATTCGGTGTCTCATCGTTGGAGAGATGGGGATCGGCAATACGACAACAGCAAGTGCATTGTTGGCAGCGATGAGCGGTCGCTGCGTGGCTGAACTTGTCGGCAAAGGAACAGGTATTCATGATGAAGCCATTGCACATAAGCGAGCGGTTATTGAACGAGCACTTATGCTTCATCAGCCGAACGCGTCCGATCCGTTGGATTTATTAACAAAAATCGGTGGACTTGAAATTGCAGCGATGGCTGGTGCGATGCTTGCAGCAGCAGAACGGCATGTTCCGATTTTGCTTGACGGTTTTATTTGTACGGTTGCTGCACTTATTGCGCAGCGGTTGAATGAGCAAGTTGTCCATTATATGATTGCTGGTCATGAATCTGTCGAACCGGGACATCACGTCGCATTGCAGTTATTAAACAAAGAGCCGCTCGTTCGCTTGCATATGCGTCTTGGTGAAGGAAGCGGGGCAGCGGTAGCATTTCCAATTGTCCATATGGCGATGGCGATGCTTCACATGGCGACATTTTCCTCTGCGAACGTATCAACAGGGAGTGATCATCATGAATAAAGGAAAAGTATATATTGTTGGCGCAGGCCCAGGGAATCCGAAGCTCATTACTGTTTATGGACGAGAATGTATTGAAAAGGCGGACGTTATTATTTACGATCGCCTCATTAGTCGCGAACTGTTGGCTTACGCGAAAGAAGGGACAGAATTTGTATATTGTGGAAAAGAACCGAAAAAACATGGAAACATTCAACAACAAATTCACGAATGGCTTGTGGAACATGCCTTGCAAGGAAAAACGGTTGTTCGATTAAAAGGCGGTGATCCATTTATTTTCGGTCGCGGTGGAGAGGAGGCAGAACATTTGCGGGCACACGGCATTCCGTATGAAATTGTCCCCGGGGTGACAGCTGGTGTGGCTGCGCCAGCGTACGCTGGCATTCCTGTGACGCATCGCAACTATGCGGGCGGGGTGACGTTCATCGCTGGACATCAAAGCGGAGAGCGCGATCGCATTCGTTGGGATGCATTAAGTCAAGCGACAGATACGATCGTATTTTATATGGGGATGGCAAATATCGCTTACATTTGCGAACAGCTGAAACGTCATGGAAAAGATGAGCATACGCCGGTGGCGGTCATTGAATGGGCAACGACAAATAAGCAGCGGACGGTCGTCGGTACGTTGCAAACGATCGTCCATCTCGTGCAGGAGCACAACTTTTCTTCCCCGGCCATCATTGTTGTTGGCGATGTTGTACAATTACATGACAAGTTAAAGTGGGTGGAAGAAATATGGTGATCGTCTACACAGGGGACGGAAAAGGAAAAACAACTGCAGCGGTCGGACTTGCTGTTCGCGCTGCAGGCCACGGAAAAAAAGTTATCGTCATTCAATTCATTAAGTCACCGCATCGTCCATATGGCGAGGCGAAAACGTTACAGCAACTCGGTATTGACGTACATCAAACAGGTGTTGGATTTACGTGGACGAAAACGCCAGAGGAGCATCGCGAAGCGTTACAAAAAGGATGGGAGCTTGCGAAAAAACACATTGTTTCCGGACGATATGATGTGATCATTTTAGACGAATTAAATGTAGCGTTAGCGATTACGTCGTTTCCGATCGATGATGTGTTGCCGCTTTATGACGTTGTACATACGTTAACGAACAAGCCAGCGCATACGCACGTTGTCGTAACAGGGAGAGGTGCAAAAGAGGACATCATTCAACTTGCTGATTTAGTGACGGAAATGAAAGAAGTGAAACATTATTACCATGAAGGCGTTCATGCGATAAAAGGGATTGATTTGTAGATGGTATTTCATCTTTACCATTGAGTAATGTAAAGATAAAATAAAAGTAAAGAATATTTTTGGGGGGGATACGATGGAAAATAACACATATGTTTATTCGTCGACGCTCTCTTCGAAACATCAGGTGACGATCCCGACGAAGGTGAGAGAATTGCTTGGAGCAGAACCGGGCGATCAAGTTGTGTTTGTTTATGGCGAAAATCAAGAAGTAACGTTGAAAGTGAGAAAGAAAGATTCGTTACTATCGTTATTTGGAAGCATGCCACCAAAGCGGGAACAGAAAGATATGAATTGGGAGGACATTCGAAAAGAAGCTAGAGAACAATGGCTTGCTAGCAAGCAAAAGAAAGAAGATGAACGATGTACATTTTAGATGCAAATGTAATTGTTCGTTTTTTAACTAACGATGATAAAATCCAATCACCAATTGCTTATCGCTTATTCGAAAAGGCGGTAAATGGAGAACTGTCGTTTGTACTACATCCGTTAGTGATTGCAGAATGTTGTTGGGTTCTCGAGTCAAAACGTTACGGTTATCGGAAAGAAGAAATAGCTGAACGTTTAACACAGCTCGTTGAGGCTCCTTGTATAAAAACGATCGATAAAGAAGTTGTGTTGCAAGCGATAGCGAGTTATGGAAAGCATCGTGTTGACTTTGCGGATGCTTATCTTAGCTCGCTTGTCAACTACCCCCACTTAGCTAACGCTTGAAGCGGGGGCTTGCAACTCCCCAGAAGTGCGAACGGACTTCGTCCTCCTTCCCTGACTTGGGGTTGCATCAGGGGCAGGTTGACAACTACCCAACGACATAGGTCATGCCTATATCGCTACCGAGTGGCTCGGCATGTCTGTAGGCAGTACTTGACTTCCACGCACAACAGACGGATGTACGCTCGATGTTTTACGGTTGCAACGTTTCCTGCAACCAACTCCCTACATCGAGTAACGGGGATTGGAGTGCCTTGATTCAACGGTTTTCTCCATATTCTTATTTTATCATATACAAAAGAAAGAAGGAAGGGCGATTCCTCCCCGACTTTCGCTCTCGCTTAGAAGTCGGGGTCTCCTCGCCAAAGATGATGAAACATTCTCCTACCGTACAAGCGGTCGTCACATGGAATGAAAAGGATTTTAAAAAACTAGCATGTCAACAACCCAATGACTAAAGTCATGGGCTTGTAAGCCCCATGTTGACCAGACCAAGGCTTGAAACAGAGCCTACGTTATAGATGTCATGACACGTTCGGGTGCTTCTCCAGCCCGTTCCTCTGTCGTGCAAGATTAAACAAGCGTGGTGGGTGGCGCTAGTGTCTTGCATATAACAAGCATCTATAACATGGTCGAGGAGAATATGACCTGCTTTATGCAGAGGAAAGGGGAGAACCCTATGGTTTTTGTATTAGATACAAATAAGCGTCCACTCGCCCCTTGTCATGAGGCGGTCGCAAGAAAGTTATTAAAGCAAGGAAAAGCAGCGATCTACAAACGCTATCCATTTACGATTATTTTAAAAGAAATTGTCGATAATTTTCGACCGAAAACACCGTATCGGCTCAAAATCGATTACGGAAGTAAACACACAGGACTTGCGATTGTGCGAGGAGAAGAAGTGTTGTGGCTTGCACAACTTGACCATCGCACAGACATCAAAGAGCGATTAGACAAAAGACGGGCGTTTCGTCGTGCAAGAAGAAAGCGAAAAACTCGATACAGAAAACCACGTTTTCTTAATCGTAGGAGAAAAGACGGGTGGTTGCCACCATCGTTAGAGAGTCGTGTGCAAAATATTCAAACATGGGTGGAACGTTTAAGGAAGATATGTCCGATTGAGCATATATCGTACGAGAACGCAAAGTTTGACACGCAACTCATGCGAAATCCTGAAATCAATGGTGTAGAGTATCAACAAGGTACGCTACAAGGATATGAAGTACGGGAGTATTTGCTCGAAAAGTTTGGACGAAAATGCTGTTATTGTGGAAAAGAAGGCGTTCCGCTTGAAATCGAGCATATCATTCCAAAATCGAGAGGTGGAACAGACCGAGTGGATAACCTATGTCTTGCCTGTCATGACTGTAATCAGCGCAAAGGAAGTAAGACAGCAGAAGAATTCGGGTATCCACATATTCAAGAAATGGTCAAAAAAACGCTAAAAGACGCAAGTGTAGTGAATGCCACTCGATGGAAAGTGTATGAAGTGTTAAAACAAAGCGGATGCGAAGTAGAGTGTGGAACAGGCGCACGAACGAAAATGAATCGAATACGATTAGGACTACCGAAAATTCACTATTTTGATGCTTGTTGTGTAGGCGAAAGCACGCCACTCCAATTGCATTTCAAAACAAAAGAAGCATTATTTATCAAGGCAAAAGGACGCGGAAGTCGCTCTCGTACAAATCTTGATAAGTATGGCTTTCCAAGAGGATTTTTGGCAAGACAAAAGTTCTTCTTTGGTTTTCAAACAGGGGACATGGTTAAGGCTGTTATCCCAAGAGGGAAATATCAAGGCGGTTGGTTTGGCGAAGTCGCATGTAGAAAGACTGGAAGTTTCGACATTAAAGGCAAGGACGGAAAGCGTATCGCACAAGGAATAAATTATAGATATGTCCAAGTCATTCAGCGATTCGACGGATACACATATCGAAGGGAGGGAATGAACATTGCGTAAGGCGCAATTCCTCCCCGTGCCTTAAGGCAGGGGCTTCCTTGCGCAAGTGTTCGTGAATATTATTTACCCGATCGTATTGTGTGAAAAAGCTGACTTTAGTCAGCTTTTTCATAACACGTTAAAATATCTTGCTTCTGGATGAGCGAAGACGATGGCGGAGACAGACGCTTCCGGTTCCATCATATAGCCTTCTGTTAAATGAATGCCAATTTCTTCTGGACGCAATAGGCGAAAAAGTTTTTCTTGGTCTTCTAGATTTGGACAAGCAGGGTAGCCGAAAGAAAAACGTTGTCCTTGGTATTTTGCCGCAAACCGTTCTTCCATTGTAAAATCGGGCGAATCAGGAAATCCCCAGCGGTCGCGCATAATTTGATGAACCCTCTCCGCTAATCCTTCCGCTAGTTCAAGCGCTAACGCTTGAATCGCATGGCTTTTTAAAAACTGTCCTTCTCGTTTAAAATGTTGAGCGAGATCGCGCACGCCTGCCCCGGCGGTAACGGCAAATAGCCCGACGTAGTCGATTTGTTCGCTAGAAAGATAGTCTGCTAAACATAAATACGGTGCTTTCGTTTGTCTTGGAAACGTAAACGTCTCAATGACCGTTTGTTGATCGCGCGGATCGTAAATGATCACCGTATCGCCGTCGCTTGTTGCTGGGAAAAATTGATATACTGCTTTTGGTGCAAGCGAACTTGTTTGTTTTGCCTCGGCAAGTAATTCATCGATGAGCTCTTTTAACATGATCGCTTTTTCATTTCCTTCCGCCAACAGCTGTTTGACGTTTCCTTTTAAACCGAGATGGTGTCCGAGCAACATTTGCCAATTGACGTACGGTTCAATGTGTGAAAGCGGAATGTCTTTTAATATATGGCGCTCGGTATCGGTTGGAACGTAAATAGGCGCTGGTTTCACATGCGATTTCGTCTTAACAGCGACAGCGCTTTGTCGTTTTGGTGTTTGTTCGACTTTTTCTTTTTTCTCATAGACGATGTCTTGTTGGACGATGCGGTTGGCGAGCGTCAATCCTTCCATCGCATCTTTGGCGTACAAAACGATGCCGTCATATTCAGGTGCAATTTTTGTATCGGTAAACTTGCGCGATAAAGCGGCGCCGCCGACTAAAATCGGCAACGAAATGCCAGTTTGTTTTAAGTCTTGTGCGGTAAGCACCATTTGTTGTGCTGATTTCACAAGCAATCCAGATAATCCGATCATATTCGGCTTCTCGCGGCGCACCGCTTCGATGAGCTGTTGCGGTGTCACTTTAATGCCTAAATCGACGACGTGAAAGCCGTTGTTGCTTAAAATGATATCGACTAAATTTTTGCCGATGTCATGCACATCGCCTTTGACGGTTGCAAGAAGCACCTTTCCTTTTACGCTCGTTTCGTTTTTCTCCATATACGGCTCTAAAAAGGCGACTGCCGCCTTCATCACTTCCGCGCTTTGCAACACTTCCGCAACGATGAGCTGGTTATCGTTAAATAGACGGCCGACTTCATCCATGCCGTTCATAAGCGGACCGTTAATAATGTCGAGCGGACTGTACGATTGCAAGGCGAGCGTTAAGTCTTCCGTGAGCCCGTCTTTCGTTCCTTCAATGACGTATGTCGCAAGCCGCTCTTCTAGCGTCATATTCGTATTCGTCTGTTTCGGCTGCTTCGTTTTATCGCGATAAAATTGAATAAATGCGTTTAATGTCTCATCGTTTGTGTTAAATAACAACGCCTCCGCTAAGCGCACTTCTTCTTCCGGAATGGAAGCGAACCGCTCTAATTTTTCCGTATTCACGATCGCATAATCAAGCCCTGCTTGCGTGCAATAGTATAAAAAGACGGAGTTTAACACTTCGCGTCCGACAGGTGGCAAGCCGAATGAGACGTTGCTAATGCCGAGCATCGTTAAGCAGTTAGGTAAATGTTGTTTAATGAGACGAATGCCCTCAATCGTTTCTTTTGCTGCGCCAATATATTGCTCATCTCCCGTACCGATCGGAAATACGAGCGGATCGAAAATAATGTCGTGCGGTGAGACCCCGTATTTGTTGACGAGCAAATCGTACGAGCGAAGGGCGATGTCAAGCTTTCGTTTTGCATCAATGGCCATTCCTTGTTCGTCAATTGTGCCGACAACAACAGCCGCCCCATATTGATGGAGAAGGGGAACAATTTTTTCAAATCGTTCTTCGCCATCTTCTAAGTTAATGGAGTTAATAATTGCTTTTCCTTGTGAATACGATAAAGCGCAGGCGATGACGTCTTCGTCTGTCGAGTCGATGACGAGCGGCACTTTCACTTTTTTCACGACTTGTTGAATAAATTGCTCCATATCTTCTTTTTCATCGCGGTCAGGGTCGGCTAAACAAATGTCGATGACGTGCGCCCCGTTTTTCACTTGAGCGCGAGCAATTTCTGCCGCTTCTTCATATTTTCCTTCCGCAATGAGCCGCTTAAATTTGCGCGAACCGATGACGTTCGTTCGTTCCCCAACAAAAAGCGGGCGCATCGTCTCATCGTAAATGAGCGCATCAATGCCAGAGACGGCATGCATCGGAAACTGTTTCGGAATGACGCGCGGTGGCACGTCGCGAACGGCTTCAGCGATGGCGCGAATATGTTCAGGCGTCGTACCGCAACAGCCGCCGACGATATTTAGCCATCCTTTTTCGGCAAATTGGCGAATTTTTTTCGCGAGCATGTCTGGCGTTTCGTGATAACATCCTTCTTCGTCCGGAAGACCGGCGTTTGGATAACAGCTGACGGCGGTGTTCGCTAATGAAGCGAGCGTGCGCAAATGATCGGTCATAAATTCTGGACCGGTTGCACAGTTTAAGCCGACGGCAAATGGTTTCATATGTTGAATCGAAATAAAAAACGATTCGATCGTCTGTCCGGCAAGCGTTGTGCCCATCGGCTCAATCGTTCCAGAAATCATAAGCGGCACTTGTTTTCCGACCGTTTTAAACGCTTCGGTTATGCCGAGAAAAGCGGCTTTGACGTTTAACGTATCTTGGCACGTTTCTAATAAAAGAAGATCGACGCCGCCAAGTAGTAGTCCGCGCGCTTGTTGTTCGTATGCGGCGACAAGTTCAGAAAACGTCGTTCCGCCTGTGACAGATAACGTTTTCGTCGTCGGTCCCATCGAACCAGCAACGAAGCGTGGCCAATCGCTCGTTGAATATTGCTCCGCGATTCGCTTAGCGAGCTTTGCCGCTTCGATATTTAACTCAAGGGCGATATGTCCGAGATTGTATTCATCTAATACGATGTTCGTTGCGCCAAACGTATTCGTTTCGACGATGTCCGCACCCGCTTCAAAATAAGCTTCATGAATGTGGGCAATGACTTCTGGCGCGGTGATCGTCAAATATTCATTGCATCCCTCGTACGCTTCACCGCCAAAGTCATCCGCTGTTAAGTTGGCGGCTTGAATCATCGTTCCCATTGCCCCGTCAATAATTAAAATTTTCTTTTCGAGCTGTTCGAGTAAACTAGCCATGGTAAACCGTCCTTTCTTTTTTGAGCCGCTCTTTTTCGTGCGTGTAGCGAACGAGTTCGACCGTCATATCGTAACGTAAAAATGGTGTGATGAAATATATGCCTTGGAATAAATCGAACGCCGCATCGATGAGCGCTTTTGCAATCGCTAACCCTTCTTTTGTCGATTGGACAGGGTCGTTTGCGCAAGCAGCCATGCGCGCACGAATGTGATCGGAAAGGGTAATGCCTGGCACTTCATGGTGCAAAAAGTCGGCGTTTCTAGCGCTTGTAAGCGGCATAATGCCGATGTAAATTGGCGTCGCCAAATGTTTTGTCGCCTCGTATACGTCTTCGATTTGTTTTTCGCTATATAGCGGCTGCGTTAAAAAATAGTGCGCTCCGCATTCAATTTTTTTCTCTAGCCGTTTCACCGCTTTATCTAAATGGCGTACGTTCGGATTAAAGGCCGCAGCGATGGAAAAGTTCGTTTTTTGTCCGAGCGGTTTTCCAGAATACGAAAGCCCTTCGTTAAATTGACGAATTAACGAAATTAAGTCAAACGATGATAAATCGTAGACGGATGTCGCCCCTGGAAAGTCGCCGACTTTTGATGGATCGCCGGTTAAAGCGAGCACATCGGTCATGCCGAGCGTATGAAGCCCCATTAAGTGCGACTGTAAGCCGATTAAATTGCGGTCGCGGCATGTGATGTGAATAAGCGGCCGCATGCCGAGCTGTTGTTTGACGATCGTTCCGACAGCGACGTTGCTAATGCGCGGTGTTGCTAGCGAATTGTCAGCAAGCGTTAACGCATCAATATGTGCTTCTTTCAACGCTTTGGCGCCTTCTAAAAATGTTGTTAAGCCGAGCTTTTTTGGTGGATCGAGCTCGACGATGATCGAACGGCGCGTGCGGGCGATGTCGGCTAAGGAAGGTTCTTTCGCCCGTTCCGCTTCTTGCACGACGATTGTATGCCGTTGTTTCACTTTTTTTTCATATACAGGTGTGCGGTCGGACAGGGCGCGAGCGATGGCGGAAATATGTTTCGGCGTCGTTCCACAACATCCGCCGATGAGTCGAACTCCTTGATCGCGAAAGGCGCGCGCTGTTTCTTCAAAATATTGTTCGCTCGTTTCATAAACGAACCGTCCGTCGCGATATTGCGGCAAGCTTGCGTTTGGGTACACCGATAAAAAGGCGCGCGTCGGAATCGGCACTTCTTCAAGCGAGCGCAACATATGATACGGACCGAGATGGCAGTTTAAGCCAACGACATCGGCGCCAAGTTGCTCTAATTGATGAAGCGCATCGGCAAGCGAGATCCCATGTTGCAAGACGCCAATGTCATGCAAGGTGACGTGGGCGATGAGCGGCAACGTCGTTTCTTTACGAGCGATGGAAAGAACGGTTTGCAGTTCTTCAAAATCGTAATACGTCTCAAGCAGCAGGCCATCGACGCCTTCGTTTAACAGCGCGTACAGCTGCTCGCGAAACGTTCGTTTCGCTTCTTCGAGCGAAATGGTGCTTTTATTTGTGCTGCGGAGTCCCCCAATTGTGCCGAGCACATAGGCGCGTCCTTGCGCCGCTTGCTTGGCGAGCCGAACGGCTGCTTCGTTTATTTGTTTGACGTCATCTTGCAAGCCGTAGCGGGCGAGCTTTACATAGTTCGCTCCGTACGTATTCGTCTGGATGACTTCAGCTCCTGCATCGATATACGCTTCGTGAATATGAACGATTTCCTCAGGCTTTGTCACATTTAATTCTTCAAAACAACGATCGATGCCGTGCGCATATAATAACGTCCCCATCGCTCCATCGGCGATGACGATGCGTTCTTTTAAATCATCTAGCAATCCCACGTCCATTCCTCCGTTTCTTTTTCAAATAAAAAAGCCTTCTCCATAAGAAGAAGACGTCGCACGCTCCTTCTTATCTTCCAAGCGAATCGCTTGTCTGGACTTAGCACCTTGACGATCGTCAGGTTGCTGAAGGTTCATCGGGCCAGTCCCTCCCCTTCTCTCGATAAGATGATGTGTATGAAGTTACTCATAAATGTAACTGATTTTTTAGAAATATTCAACTATTTTATTCGGAAAAAGAAAAAAAGAAGGCGCATAGCCTTCTTAACGGTAGTTGACGAATTGGACGTCGATCGGCAAATCTGCTTCGCGAATGGCGGCGATGACTTTTTGTAAATCGTCTTTACTTTTGCCGCTGACGCGAATTTGGTCTTCTTGAATTTGACTTTTCACTTTTAAACCTGTATTTTTAATGATTGTGTTAATTTTTTTCGCGTTGTCTTTGTCGATGCCTTGGACGAGTTTCGCGCGTTGGCGTACCGTTCCGCCTGAAGCAGGTTCTACTTTTCCGTATTGAATGTTTTTCGTTGGTACACCTCGTTTAATGAGCTTTCCGATAAGCACATCTTTCAGTTGTTCTAGTTTGAACTCGTCGTCGGAAATAAGAATAAGCTCGTCTTTTTCAAGCGAAATGTCGCTTTTGCTCCCTTTAAAGTCATAGCGATTTTGAATTTCTTTTAGCGCGATGTTGACGGCGTTCGTCACTTCCGACAAATCGACTTTTGATACGATATCAAATGAACTTTCTTTTGACATATGGATCACCTCAAGCAAATATTGTGCTTCCATTATAGTCGATTGTTGACATATGAACAACTTTACAAAATCTTTATTATTATTGAAGAAAATATGCGTCTGCATTCTCGTGACTTTAGTCATGAGTAAGGACGCATAACATATGTTATTTATCATGTGGCTATAAAACCAGATAAAAAATTAATTTTCACTCATGCACATGTTACCCTGCAATTAGGTGATAATATATGGCACAAATACACTACGGACGAGGTTATGTCTATTCTATTCAATACCATATCGTATGGTGTGTGAAATATAGACGCAAAATATTAACTGACAAAATAGAACAACGTTTGGTGGAAATATTGCAAAAGATTGCCACAGAAAATGAGTTTGTGATACAAGAAATCAACGGAGATTTAGACCACATACACTTACTCATAGAATGTAGTCCGCAGCATTATATACCAGATATGATTAAGGCATTAAAAGGTGTAAGTGCGAGGTTGTTATTTAAACAATACCCAGAG
>NZ_FOJQ01000050.1 GCF_900111795.1 Anoxybacillus pushchinoensis
TTCAAACAGGGGACATGGTTAAGGCTGTTGTCCCAAGAGGGAAATATCAAGGCGTTTGGTTTGGCGAAGTCGCATGTAGAAAGACTGGAAGTTTCGATATTAAAGGCAAGGACGGAAAGCGTATCGCACAAGGAATAAATTATAGATATGTCCAAGTCATTCAGCGATTTGACGGATATGCTTATGGAAAGGGGGTGGCGGAACTTGCGTAAGGTGCAATTCCTCCCCGTGCCTAAAGGCAGGGGCTTCCTTGCGTAAGTTTCGTGAAAAAATTATGCAGTTGACGAACTATACAGAATATGCGCTACGAGTTCTTCTTTTTTTAGGTGCGCTAGAAGAAGGAGAAAAAACAAATATAAAAGAAATTTCTCGTACGTTTTCCATTTCGGAAAACCACCTCAGTAAAATCGTATACGATCTCGGGAAGCTCGGCCTGATTGAAACGATTCGTGGAAGAAACGGTGGCATTCGCCTCGCTAAAAAACCAGAAGACATCCGCATTGGCGCTGTCGTTAGGCAAACGGAAGATAATTTATCGCTCGTTGAATGCTTTGCCGCTCACGGAAATGACTGCATTATTACACCCGTTTGCCAACTGAAACATGTGCTTCATGAAGCATTGCAAGCATTTTTACAAACGCTCGATGCCTATACACTTGCTGACTTATTACAAAATAAACAAACGTTAAAAACGTTCTTTCATTCCCCACGTTTGTAAACAACAAACACACATGCTAAAATAAGGGCAAATTGATAAAAAAGGAGCTTTCGTATGTTACAGACGATGTTATCGCAAGAAGTGATGACAAAAGCGGCTCAACGTCTCATGAAGCTTTTACCGTACAAAAAGCATAGCGACGTCATCAAGCGAGCATGGCAACTGTATCGAACAGGACATGTATATAATGTGACGGTAGAAAATGATGTACTAAAAGGGAAGGTGACAGACCGAGGGCATACGTATGAGCCTTCTTTTCGACTGAAACAAGCGGCTGGTTCGTCTTGTTCTTGCACAACAGTCGGATTATGTCCGCACAATGTTGCGTTATTTTTATATGCATACAATCAAATTGATGCAGTCGGGAATTTAATTAGAACATGGAAAGAACCAGCGACAAAACGAAAAAAAGCCGAAAGCAATGAAAAACAAAAAGACGTACAAGTGAAACAACAAACCGTTCAGCAACAGAAGCTAAACGAGAAAAATAGAAGCAATACGTCAAACAACGCAAATATCGTTGACGCGTGGTGGCAATCGTTTGAAGAAAAATATCGCCGCATCCCGCTATACAATATAACGGAAGAAGAACATATGCGCAGGCTCGTTCAATCGTTTTTCCCAACATTCGAACGTCCGACATCTAAAGCATCGTTTTTAGACCATTTATATTATGTCCATGCCGCCTTATTTACATTTATTAAACTTGTTCATATTCCGCAAAAATCATGGGGCTACTTCGCGATCATGCAAGAGCGGCATGTGGAACAATTTTCTTCAACCGTCCAACAAGCACTCAAAAATTTAGCGAAAAAACCGCGTACAAAAAGTCATGAACAACTTTTATACGCTACCATCCCATACGTAAGAAACGTATTGTCGGGCGAATTAACGTACTTTAGACAAATATTAGATGTATACGAAATCATATGGACAACCGTATTGACTGACGAAACATATCGCCAAGAGGAATGTACATGGGCGATTGAACAGTTAAACAAAAAGCAAACCGTAGAAGAAAAAATACCATTTATCGCTGCCGCTTCATACGTATCATTTTTGCTTAAAAACGATCAGCAAGCTTATCAGCTCATTGAACCGTTTCCATACTTAGCAACAGAACATATCGTCCGTTTTATGCATATGTCATTTGCGAAAAAGCAAATTCAACGTGGAGCTGATTGGTTTCATCGGCTCGAACAAAATGTGGAAACGTACTTATATTCGCTTCATATAACTGACCGTGAGTGGTTTGTTCAACATGTACTATCTGCCTATGTCCAATATCGTATCGCTACAAAAAATGAACAAACCGAACGGTACGAACAGCTTCTTCAAAAGCTGCTTCCGTACAGCTTTTATACGTACATCGATTACTTATTCGATGAACAAAAATGGAAAGAGCTTATTGAATTATATATGCTTGAAAAAACAACCGTCGACATGATTCATCCGCTCCATTTAAAAGCAGTCGAACAAGCGGATCCTTCGCTCGTTCTTCCGCTTTACCATCAAACGATTATGTATTACATCGAACAAAAAAATCGGAGCGCATACGAACAAGCAATCAAACATTTACGAAAACTACGGGCTCATTACCGTGCTTTAAAACAAATGTCGCGCTGGGAAGCGTATATCGCAACATTAGCTGAACAAACGAAACGATTACGTGCCTTTCAAGATTTATTACGGAAAGGGAAATTCATATGATGCAACTGGAATTACAAAGCCGCTGGCTTGAAGAACAAAAACAATTTTTCATTTATAGCGACGATACACACCCAAGTAATTGGAGAGGCATCGTTTTTTTATGGCATGAAGAAACGTTTTATGGCACATTCGCCCCTATCGAGACGATTGGGACACATATTGGCGTCCTTCTTTCGCCTTGGGAGGCGCTTACGTTTTTTGCCTATCCGTCGACGAGCGCATTGATCGAAGTTGCATGGGATGACCAAAGCAAACAGTTTCAAGCGTGGGCGAAACAAATCATTCATGATGTAGAACAAAAACAGCTCATGCCCGACTTTGAAGCATGGAAAAACGGGCGCTTCGGATGGAAAGGAACAGAAGCGGACGATCATCCGTTCGTATCCGTTTGGCGTTCAGAAGCAATCAATGACTGGATTCAATCAGACGTTGAGCTCAAACAAACGTGGCAACAAATCATTGAAACATATCCGCTTATTTCAGGCGACGCTACACCATTTATAGACGAGCATGACTGGCTCACCGAAATTGGCTGGGACAAAAACCGCCCGCCATTTATCGTCGCCATTCGTTTAAACGAACCAGAGGAAGATGGGGGAGCATGGTCGCTTGAAACGGTGCTCATCGACACAACAACAAACGACATCACCGTGTATCCGCAAATGCCAAAAGCTTGGGAGGCATACGCTAGCCATATTGAACGAGCTCAACAACGCTGGCAAACGATCGTTCCATGGCTAGGCGAAAATGGGGCGTTGCGCACGCAACTAAACGAAGAAGAAGCGTTGCGCTTTTTAGTGGAAGCGACAATCGAACTCACCGAAGCAGGCGTTCGCGTTATCGTGCCGGAATGGTGGGAAGTCGTCAAACAAGCGCGCCTTCGTGTAAAAGCACGAGTGAAATCATCGGCGACATCTGTATTCGGACTCAATGCACTCGTCGATTTCGACTGGCGCATCGCTACAAACGGCATCGAACTGACGGAGCAGCAATTCGCGGAACTCGTCGAACAAAAGCGCCGCCTCGTGCGCATTCGCGATCAATGGGTGCAACTTGACCCTGCCGTCATTCAACACGTACAAAAGCTGATGAAACGAGCGAAACAAGAAGGTTTATCGCTTCGTGACGTGCTGATGCAAACGCTCGCGGAAAAAACAAACGAACAACATGAAGACGATGAAGCGATTGACATTGAACTAAATCGCTCGTTTGCCACACTCGTACGAAAAATGAAAAACATTGACCATATCCCAAACGTCACCATTCCGAGCACGTTCCATGGCACGTTACGTCCATACCAACAGCGAGGCGTCGACTGGCTCATCTTTTTACGCCAGCTCGGTTTTGGTGGCTGTTTAGCAGACGATATGGGTCTTGGGAAAACGATACAAATGCTAGCCTATCTCGCCTATGTGAAAGAAAACGAGAAACGAAACGGCCCTGCTTTACTTATTTGTCCAACGAGCGTCATCGGCAATTGGCAAAAAGAATGTCAGCAATTCGTTCCGTCTTTAACCGTCTACGTTCATCACGGATCCACTCGTGGACATGGAGATACGTTTATCGAAAAAGCAAAAAGCTGTGATCTTGTCATTACATCATACAGTTTGGCGCATTTAGATTTCGACGACTTAGCTGGCATCGATTGGGATGTCATTTGTTTAGATGAAGCACAAAACATTAAAAATGCCCAAACGAAACAAGCGCGTGCCATTCGTAAACTAAAAGGGCGCCATAAAATTGCGCTCACCGGTACACCGATTGAAAATCGACTAAACGAACTTTGGAGCATCTTCCACTTTTTAAACCCGGGCTACTTAGGCTCACAAACAGAGTTTCAACGTCGCTTTGCAACGCCGATTGAAAAAAACGGAGACGCACAAGCAACGGAAAAACTACAAAAACTCATTCGTCCATTTTTATTGCGGCGAACGAAAACAGACGAGCGAATTGCGCTCGACTTGCCTGATAAACTCGAACAAAAAGAATATTGCCCGCTCACCGTCGAGCAAGCATCCTTATACGAACAAATTGTGCAACAGTCGCTTGAAAAACTCGAACAAGTCGATGGGTTTGCGCGACGCGGCATCATTTTACAAATGTTAAACAGCTTAAAACAACTATGCAACCATCCAGCACTATACTTAAAAGAAAAACATCCGAAGCAAATCGTCGAGCGATCGCATAAAGTAGAAAAGCTGCTTGAACTTGTCAAACAAATTCGCGAAAACGGGGAAAGTTGCTTAATCTTTACCCAGTACATTCAAATGGGCGAGATGATCCAACACCTTCTTTCTACGCATTTGAAAGAAACTGTCGTCTTTTTAAATGGAAGCACACCGAAACAAACACGCGATGAAATGATCGAACAATTTCAAAACGGGCAGTTTCATATATTCATTTTATCGCTCAAAGCGGGCGGGACAGGTCTAAACTTAACAGCCGCCAACCACGTCATTCATTTTGACCGTTGGTGGAATCCGGCTGTAGAAAACCAAGCGACAGACCGAGCGTATCGCATCGGGCAAACGAAATTTGTTCATGTGCATAAATTCATTACAACCGGGACGATTGAAGAAAAAATCGACGATATGCTTGAGAAAAAACAAGCGCTCAATGAACAGCTCATCCAAAGTGAAACGTGGATTACCGAACTGTCCAACGAACAATTGCGTGAACTATTTACGCTTTCATGAGGTGAAATATGGCAAAGAAAAAAGGAACGAAGCAACAAACATTATGGGAAAAACTGCTTGAACAAATGGCCAAAAAACTAGAAGAACGAAAAAAATAAACAGCCGACGCGACCGGCTGTTTATTTTTGAATATAGAACTTTCTCGATAACGTAAAGCTATATACAATCGGAATGACAAATAACGTTAAAAAGGTGCTGCTAATCAGTCCACCGATAACGGTAATCGCCATCGGCTGATTGAACTCCGCCCCGTCACCGAAGCCGAAAGCAAGCGGCAATAAACCTAAAATTGTCGTTAACGCCGTCATTAAAATCGGACGAAGACGAAGCTTGACCGCTGTGACAATAATGTCTCGCTCTCCGCGGGCGCGCAATTGATTCATGTAGCTAACAAGGACAATCGCATTGTTGACGACAATACCGGCAAGTACGATACCGCCGATAATGACCATGACGCTTACTGGCGTCTGCGTCAACAATAATCCGCCCGCAATTCCGACGATCATTAACGGAATCGTAAACATAATGATGAACGGATGTTTAAACGACTCAAACTGCGCCGCCATGACGAGATATACAAACGTAACCGCCAACCCAAACGCTAAAGCTAAATCATCAATGGACGACTCAAGCAACTCGCGATCGCCGCTAAAGACGATGTCCGTCTCAGCTGGAAGATCGAGCTTTGCGATTTCACGGTCGACAAGCGCCGATATGTCGCCAAGCGTCACCGAACTTTTATATTTCACAGTAAACTGAACAGCACTTTGTTCATCGATTCGCTGAATGCGAACAGGGCTTTTGCCGACCGAAACGGATGCAATATCCCCAAGTTTTACGAACGTACCGTCCGGTTTTTTCACAAGCAATTTTTTTATATGTTCAACCGAATGGTTCTCACGATCATCGTATTGAACGTTTACATCATATACGTTCGCGCTCGCATCAATGATGCGTGTCGCCGTCATTCCGCGCGTCATTTGTTGGGCAGCGATGGCGACTTGCGCTGGTGTAAGTCCATGTTGCAACGCTTTTTCTCGATCGATTTTCACTTGTATTTCATCGACCGTTTCTGATAAATCGGTTGACACTTCTTGCACTTGTTTTAACGACGTTAATCGTTTTTCAATTTGACTAACGACTTCTTTCAACCTTTTCTCATCCGTATCTTTTACGCTAAATGTTAACGTATTTGGCGCACTTCCGGTCGATGCTTGCAAGTTAAACGACACTTCCGCCGTTTTATTCACTTTTTTCACCGCTTGTTGCACAGGGGATTTTAACTCATCAACGACAACGAACACCGAGCGATCACGCTTATCTTTCGGCTTCATTTTGACATATATTTCCGCGACGTTGCTTTGCGTCGTACCACGAAACGATTGCTCTTGCGTTGAACCAATTAAGCTGACGTACGTATCGATATCATCCACTCGCTTTAATTCATGTTCAATCGCCGCCACAACGCGCTCTGTCGCTTGCAGCGAAGCACCGTCATCTGTTTGGACGCGAATCGAGAAAAACCCTTCATCAGCATTCGGCAAAAACTGCATACCGACGGTCGTTAAACTAAACACCCCCGCACCAAGCAAACCGAACGCGAGCAATAATACGACGAAACGATGACGCAACGACCATCGTACACTTCGCTCAAGCGCACGCATCGGGGCGGACGTTAAACGGGCTTCTTCGCGATACCGTCTGCGCGGGCGCAACCAACGGCTCGCAAGCATCGGCACAACCGTCAGCGCAACAAATAACGATGCTAGTAAACTAAACGCAATCGTTAGCGCAAACTCGGTAAATAAATCTCCAATTAAACCGGTAATAAATAATACCGGAATAAACACAGCTACACTCGTCAACGTCGATGCGACAATCGCGCTTCCGATTTCGCTTACCCCATCTTTCGCTGCTTCTTTCGGATCTTTTCCCATCGCTAAATGGCGGGAAATATTTTCAATAACGACAATCGAGTTGTCAACAAGCATCCCAATCCCAAGGGCTAATCCGCCAAGCGTCATAATATTTAGCGTAAAGTCGGAAAAATACATTAAAACAAACGTCACAATAACCGAATACGGAATAGCGATGCCGATAATGATCGGGCTTTTTATATTTCGCAAAAATACAAACAATACCGCCATCGCAAAAGCGCCACCTAAAACGAGCGATTGTGCGATGTTGCGAATCGTTCGCTGAATAAATTCCCCTTGGTCAAACAATATGTCGACATGTACGTCTTGAAATTGTTCTTTTTTCAACAATTTATCCAACTGCTTTTGAAACGCTGTAGATACTTCCGCTGTGTTCGCATCTGCCTTTTGCAGCACGCTCATTAACACGGATGGCTTTTCGTTCGTTCTCGTAATCGTTTGTTGCTCGTCTGGAACGAGTTCAACGCTCGCTACATCTTGCAAACGAACGCGCTTATTTGTCATAGGGTCGATCAAAAGAACGAGATTTTTTAATTCATCGACAGACTGTACCGTGCTTAAAATGCGTGTCGATAGTTGCCGATCGTCGATGACGACCGTTTCCCCTGGCAACGACACGTTGTTAGCCGAAATGAAATTCACAACGTCTTGTTGGGAAAGTCGGTACGTTTGAAGCTTATTTGGATCGACGACTACGCGCACATGTTTCGTAAACGTTCCTGATACGTTGACGCTAGCTACTCCTTCCGTTTTGGCCAGCTCTGCTTTCAACTGTTGCGCCAACGTCTTCAGCTGTTCATGTTCCTTTTCCGTCGTCAACGTCAGTTGGATGACAGGAAACTGCGACGGGTCAAACTTTAAAAATCGCGGCTTTGACACGTCATCAGGAAGAGGCGCTTGATCAATACGCTGCATGACATCATTTTGGATGTCATCAATTACTGTCGTCCATGAAAACTGTAATAAGATGAGTGTCGAGCCTTCTTGCGACGTCGAAGTCATCGTCTTTAGCCCCGGCAACGTCGCTAAGCTGCTTTCTAACGGCTTCGTCACTTTCTCTAACACTTCCGTCGGCCCCGCTCCCGGATACGTTGCTACAACGACACCGACAGGGGGTTGAATATCAGGAATTAACTTCATCGGAATATTCAACAAAGATACCGCCCCTAAAAGAATGACGATCACCATCGATACGAACGTCAACACCGGGCGCCGAATCGAAAAATGGCTAATGTTCATAACTTGTCTGTTCACCGTCCTATTTTTTGTTCTACTGTTAGGGTAGCGAACAGAACAGCGAGTGTCAAACTTTATGTAAAAAAATAATCGGTCAAGTCATGACCGATTATTTTTTCTTCATAAATGTTTCTTGTTTAAACGACCGCAATAAGGAAAACATCATGAAAAGCATGATGATTGTAAACGGAAAGGCGGCGATAATCGACGCAGTTTGCAGCGCCTGTAATCCGCCTGTCCAAAGTAAAATGATGGCGGTCGCGGACTGAATGATTCCCCAAGTCAATTTAACAGAGTTTGATGGATTTAAACTTCCATTTGTCGTCTGCATTCCTAGCACAAATGTCGCCGAATCGGCTGATGTAACGAAAAACGTACAAATGAGTAAAATCGCTAACCCCGATAAAATCGTGCTCAATGGGAAATGTTTAAAAACAGAAAAGAGCGCCATCTCAATGCCTGACTCATTCATCGTTTCCATAATGTCTGCCCCCTCAAACATTTCTAAATACAGGGCAGATCCGCCAAACACAGAGAACCATAGGGCGCTAAAAATCGTCGGAACGAGCAATACACCAATCATAAACTCTCGCACCGTCCGTCCCCGCGACACGCGCGCAATGAATGAGCCAACAAACGGAGCCCAAGCAATCCACCATGCCCAGTAAAAAATAGTCCAAACACGCGGCCATTCACTTTGTTCAAATGGACTTAACCGTAAACTCATAGACGGTAAATTTTGAATATACGATCCAATCGTTGTCGTAAATACATCCATAATAAAGTTTGTCGGTCCTGCAAACAACAAGAAAAACATCAAAAGCACTGCAAGCCTCACATTCGTATCACTTAATATTTTAATGCCTTTATTCAATCCTGTTTGGGCTGACAACATAAATAATACCGTAACGACAATGATAACGACGAGCTGTGTCGCAAAACTGTTTGGTATACTTGGAGAGAGGTGAGACAATCCCCCACTAATTTGAATCGCCCCTAATCCAAGTGAAGTCGCTACACCGAAAACGGTCGCATAAACCGCTAACGTATCGACAGCAATCCCCGTTAATCCATTTACACGCTCACCCAACACAGGACGCAGTACGCGGCTAATCACTCCTGGCTCTTTTTTTCTAAACTGGAAATAAGCTAACGCTAGCGCGACAACCGCATAAATCGCCCACGGGTGCAATCCCCAATGGAAAAACGCATATCGCATCGCTACACGAGCAGCTTCTGCTGTTTCTGCTTCACCAACAGGTGGGCTGTAAAAATGATACATCGGTTCAGCCACTCCCCAAAACACTAACCCGATTCCCATACCGGCACTAAACAACATGCCAAACCACGTTCGATAACGATACTCCGGTTTTTCATCGTCCGCTCCCAGCCGAATGTTTCCATATTTTGAAAAGATCATAACGAAACAGAAGACGAGAAAAGCCGTTGCGGCTAGTAAATAAAACCAACCAAGCTTGTACACTAGAAAATTTTGTATGTCGCCACTCACTTTCGCCAAATGAAATTGTGGCAATACACTTTCCGGGATCACTCCCCAACCAATAAATAACAATGCGATGACGATAGAAATGTAAAAAACAGGTGTTGTTTTCCGCATCCAATCCCTCCTTCATTTTATATGCCTTATGGGGATCGTGTTAGCGTCTTCGGGTGTTAATGAAGCATGTATATTAGCATGGTAACAAAATGGAAAAGAGAAGTCAAAACATACGACTTCTCTTTTCTATGATGTATGTTTCTCGTGCCAACGCCATGCGCTTGCGATAATGTCTTCGAGCGAACGTGTCGCTTTCCAGCCAAGTTCACGAGCAATTTTTTCAGACGAAGCGACGAGTCGAGCCGGATCTCCTGGACGACGCTCCGTATATTCGATCGTCGCCTGTTTCCCCGTCACACGCTCGCACATATCGATCACTTCTTTAACCGAATAACCGAGCCCGTTGCCAAGATTGTATGTCGCTGTCTTTTTCTCGTCCGAAAGAAGGGCGTGCAACGCGAGAATGTGCGCCTCCGCTAAATCGGTCACATGAATGTAATCGCGAATACATGTGCCATCTGGCGTATCGTAATCTGTGCCAAACACCGAAATTTTATCGCACATCCCGAGCAAATGTTGCAAAATAAGCGGAATTAAATGCGTTTCCGGATGATGGTCTTCCCCAATGTCCCCGCTTTCATGCGCACCTGCCGCGTTGAAATAGCGCAACACGACGTAACGTAAATCGTACGCCGAGGCAAAGTCTGAAAGCATATGCTCGATCATTAATTTCGAGCGACCGTACGGATTAATTGGGTTTGTCGGGCAATCTTCCGTAATAAGATCAACGTTTGGAATGCCGTATACAGCCGCTGTCGATGAGAAAATAAAACGTTTGACACCATATTCCATCATCGTTTCCAATAATGTCAGCGTCGCTGCGACATTGTTTTTATAATATTTCATCGGCTCAACGACCGACTCGCCTACTAAACTATTTGCCGCAAAATGCATCACCGCATCGATCGGATATTTTTCAAATATGCGTACAAGCGTCGCCCGATCGCCTAAATCGCCATGAACGAACACCGCTCGTTTGTCCACGAGATGACGATGCCCTGTCGATAAATTATCGAGCACGACGATCGGCTTCGTTTCAACTAATTTCTTTACCACATGGCTGCCGATATATCCTGCACCACCAACGACCAAAATCATAAAGAAACTCCTTTCATCGCAATCTATTTTCATATTACTACACATATATGGAAAAATCGATAAAAACTACGCCCTTTTTCTTCCTTATTTGACTGACTTTCGTCCGATCGAATAATATTCGATCGCATATGTTTTCACATCATCAAGCGCATAACAATTGCGCCCATCAAAAATAATCGGCGTTTTCATTTGCTTAACGTATACAGATAAGTCCAGCTGGCGAAATTCATCCCATTCCGTTAAAATCATTGCCGCATCCGCACGTTCGAGCGCCTGTTCTACCCGGTCTGCATATATGACTTCTTTCGGCAACACATGTGCCGCTTTCCCCATCGCAATCGGGTCATATGCAACGACGGTCGCCTGTTCCGCAAGCAGCTCGCGCGCAACGACAAGCGATGCAGCTTCCCGCATATCGTCTGTATTTGGCTTAAACGATAAACCGAGAAGAGCCACTCGTTTTCCGGCGAGACGACCAAACCGCTCTTTCGCTTTCTCAATGAGCTTTCGTTGTTGCTTGTTGTTCACTTCAATGACCGCTTTTAACAGCTCAAAATGATGATCGATATTTGCTGCAATTTTCGCCAATGCTTTCGTATCTTTCGGAAAACAAGAGCCTCCATAACCGATGCCAGCGCGCAAAAACGAGGAACCGATGCGCGCATCCATCCCCATGCCAGCCGCCACTTGTTCAATGTCCGCGCCAACTTTTTCACATATGTTCGCAATTTCATTAATAAAGCTAATTTTCGTTGCTAAAAAGGCGTTTGACGCATATTTAATCATTTCTGCACTGCGAATATCAGTGTGAAAAATCGGAATGCCAAACGGCCGATGAATATCGGCAACGACCGATGCTGCCCGTTCATCATCCGCCCCGATCACGATGCGATCGCCATGAAACGTATCGTGAATGGCAGAACCTTCCCGTAAAAATTCCGGGTTCGACACGACTTCGATACGTACATGTGGAGCAAGCTCCGCAAACATGCGCTTCATTTCGTGATTCGTCCCGATCGGCACCGTACTTTTTGTCACAACGATGACATCTTTCGTTACCGCCGCCGCAATGTCTTTCACCGCTTGCTTTAAATATGTTAAATCCGCAAAGCCATCTTCATTTTCAGGCGTGCCGACCGCCACATAAATGACGTCTGCCTCCCGAAATGCACTCGCACCGTCCGTCGTAAAAAACAATCGCCCAGCGTCCATATTTTCTTTCATAAACGGCTCAATACCCGGCTCATAAATTGGAGAAATCCCTTGGCGCAAGCAATCCACTTTTTCTTTATCGACATCCACGCACGTCACCCGATGCCCAATATGCGCAAGCGCCACACCTGTCACTAAGCCCACATATCCTGTTCCGACAACGACAATGTTCATAGCCAACCTCCGTGCTTTTTTTTCAGTTTACACAAATGTGAGCGTATTTGCACGATACGGCTATCGAAAAAATGAAAGATCCCTCTTATAAAAACATAGAAATTTGTCTATCATTATAGTAAAAGAAAAGGAGGAGAAAGTGTTGCAGAAAAAACAAACCGTCTACCAATTAAAAATCGCCTTGCGTGGTATTCGTCCTCCCATTTGGCGACGTGTACTTATTCCAAGCAATATTACATTCGATCAACTTCATCTGATCATTCAAGAAGCGATGGGATGGGGAAACTATCATTTGTATCAATTTGACACGGAAGATGCGATCATCGATGTACCGCATCCAGATGATTTTTTTATACACCCTCGGAAAGATATGCTTGATTCTCGAAAAGTGCGGATAAAAACATATTTAAGTCAAGAAAAAGACAAAGTTTTATATACGTATGACTTTGGCGACAATTGGGAGCATATCGTTACATTAGAAAAAATTGAAAAACGAATGGAACCGTTGACACATCCTGTTTGCATTAAAGGAAAACGAGCATGCCCACCAGAAGATGTCGGTGGCGTTTGGGGGTACCAAGATGTAATCGATATGATGCAAAACGATACAAGAAAACAAGAACGGGAAGAGTTTCTCGAGTGGTATGATGAATGGTACGGAGATGACTTTGATCCAGAATATTTTGATATAGAGGAAGTAAATAGAAGACTAGCAACAATCAAATTCAAATAAATGCATTTTTTAGGACTGACTCAAAAGTCCGCTTTTTAGTGGTCTTTTCGGTCAGCCCCTTCTCTGTATCTCCAAATGCTCCTTTAACCGTTGTGAAATGCCTGAGTGGGGCGTGACAGGCACCGTTACATTACAATCCGATATTTAAATGTTTCTTTAATTGGTTGGATATCATTTCCCTTTCTTCCTCAGGGACAATGAAGTAGTAAATGCCATTCATTTTTTGACCTTTTCCTTGCATTTGGAGTTGTTCTATATGATGGCGAGCCTCTTTGTAATTCGCTTGAATTTGCTTCATTTCGTCAAACGTCATATTCGTCCTTACATTTTTCCCAATGGCTTCAAGTATATCGCTATAGTTGACTAGAGAAGAAAGGCTCGCCCCTTTTTTAATAATAGCCGCAATCACTTGCTTTTGGCGATCTTGTCTTCCGAAATCACCGCGCGGATCATCATAGCGCATGCGCGTATATTTTAAAGCACGATCCCCATCTAAAGTAATTTCACCTTTTGGGAAAGATTCTCCTTCATAATTAAAGGCAAAAGGATTACTTACCGTTACACCGCCAACCGCATCAACGATATCCTTGAAACCTTCCATATTGACTTTTATATAATAGTCAATTGGAATATGTAAAAACTGCTCAACCGTTGCAATCGTCATTTCCACCCCGCCAAAAGCATACGAGTGGTTAATTTTATCCTCTTTTCCTTTTCCGACAATCGCTGTGCGAGTATCGCGCGGAATGCTCAGCATTTTAATCGATTGCTCTTTCGGATTTAACGTGACGACAATTAACGAATCTGCTCGTCCACGATCGTTTTTACGTTCATCTACCCCGATAAGCAAAAAGGATATCGGCTCACCTTTTCCGAGCGATAACTCATTCTCTCGCTGTTCCGAACGTTCTCGCTCAATCGGCTCATGCATCTCATTTATTGTTTCCTTGAACTTACCGTACATCGAAAAAGCATACGCTCCCGCTATGATAAAAAGTAGCACAACAATAGCTATAATCTTATAACGTATTTTTCCACCTTTGTTTGCTTCCATTTCTATCTTCCCTTTATGTATGCTGAGATATCATTCAAGTGTAGCGTACCATATGGAAACAAAAAGGACAAGGGGAATAGCGTCAAAAAGTCGCTGAAACACATTATTCAGCAACCGTCAGACGCTTCCTCGCCTCATCAGTAAGCACTAAATATGAACGGGATTTACCGTCCTCTCACAGCCAAAAACGCAATGAGCAACAATCATTTTTTCAGTTATTGCTGAAAGAAAGGCATAGCGATGACCTTTTTATGATTCATTTCTTTTGAACACTTGCTTTAATTGTTGAGCAAGCTCTTGCACCATCTCTTTCGCGGTCATATGAGTCGACAACTCCCCGCGCTGGCATGCTTGAAGTAAAATATGCTTGAACTTTTCTGTTTCTATTGAAAGAGAAATATACGGACCGATTCCTCGTGCTTGTGTTGGACAATGCGCGTATTCATCATACCAAGATGGTGCAAGCCTTTCTTGATGGCGAGGAAGGCGATGCTTTTCATTTCATCTTTTTGCCACCGTATTCTCCATAGTTAA
>NZ_FOJQ01000060.1 GCF_900111795.1 Anoxybacillus pushchinoensis
ATTAAAGGCAAGGACGGAAAGCGTATCGCACAAGGAATAAATTATAGATATGTCCAAGTCATTCAGCGATTCGACGGATACACATATCGAAGGGAGGGAATGAACATTGCGTAAGGCGCAATTCCTCCCCGTGCCTTAAGGCAGGGGCTTCCTTGCGCAAGTGTTCGTGACTAATGGAACTGATTATGATTGTCGTCATCGGTTGTTTATTTACCGCTGCGACATACTTGTTGCTCAGCAAAAGTTTGCTCCGTATTATTATCGGGACGGGTTTGCTCAGTCATGGTGCCCATCTTTTATTGTTAACGATGGGAGGATTAAAAGTTGGAGCGCCTCCGCTTTTAGGGGAGAAGGCGGCACGATACGTCGATCCGTTGCCGCAAGCACTCATTTTAACAGCGATCGTCATTAGTTTTGGGGTAACAGCGTTTTTCTTAGTGTTGGCATACCGTTCGTACCAAGAAATTGGAACAGATCATATAGAAGGGATGAAGGGAGATGAATAACCTTCTGCTTTTGCCTATTCTCATTCCGCTTGTCACAGCAATCATTCTTATTTTTTTTCCGAAGCACGTTTTTTGGCAACGGATAATTTCTTTCATATCGACATGTAGTTTAATTGTTGCAAGCGGCGCGTTGTTGTACCGTGTGCATACAGACGGCATTCAAACGTTAAACGTCGGAAATTGGCCCGCGCCATTTGGCATTACGCTCGTATCGGATTCGCTATCTGCTTTGCTTGTGTTGACAACAAGCATCATCGCGCTTGCTTGTTTAGTGTATTCTTTTTATGCGATCGGGCATAAGCGGGAAACGTTTTATTACTATTCGTTTTTTCAATTTTTGCTCGTTGGCGTCAACGGGGCGTTTACGACAGGTGATTTGTTCAACTTGTTCGTCTTTTTTGAAGTGATGCTTATGTCGTCTTACGTGCTGTTTGTGCTCGGAGGCACGAAAATACAGCTGCGTGAAGCGATTAAATATACGCTTGTGAACGTTATTTCTTCGGCGCTATTTGTCGTTGGAGTCGCGTATTTATATGCAGTAACAGGTACGTTAAATATGGCGCATTTAGCGGAGCGTATAAGCGAAATAGGAATGTCGCCTATTTTAACGGTTATTGCGGTATTGTTTATTATCGTATTTGGTTTAAAAGGAGCGATTTTTCCGCTATATTTTTGGCTTCCAGCAGCCTATTACGCCCCGCCTACCCCGATATTAGCCTTGTTTGGAGGTTTGTTGACAAAGGTTGGTGTGTACTCGATTTTGCGCACGTTTACGCTTTTATTCACGAGTGATGTCGGCTACACGCATACGTTGCTCGCTTGGCTTGCGCTCGGCACGATCGTCATCGGTGTCATTGGAGCAGTTGCATATAACGATATGCGCTATATCGTCATTTACAACATTATCGTTGCAGTCGGCGTTATGATTTTTGGGGTAGCGATGATGACGCCAGAAAGTTTAGAAGGAACGATTTTTTACATGTTGCAAGATATGGTCATGAAAGCAACATTATTTTTACTAGTCGGTATTGTTTTTTCCATCACTAGTTCAAATAACATTCGTTCATTTTCGGGGTTAATGTCGTCTTATCCGCTGCTTGGGTGGTCATTTTTCATCGCTGCATTGTCGCTTGCAGGCATTCCGCCGTTTAGCGGATTTATCGGAAAGTTATTAATTGTGAAAGCAAGTTTGCATGCTGGTTTGCTTTTCGAGGCAATTGTCATCTTATTGTCCAGCTTGCTCGTGTTATATTCGATCATGAAAATATTTATGAACGGCTTTTGGGGTGAGGAAAAAGGATTTGAAAGAAAGCCGCTCGATGGACGATTCATTCCTGTATTGTTGCTTCTCGTTTTATCTATTGCATATGGAGTTGGAATTGAATTTATCCGTCCGTTTGTCGTCGACGCGGTTAACGTGTTAGCGGATCCGAATATGTACATTCAAGCGGTGTTAAAGGAGTAGAAAGCGATGGCATTTCAAATTTTATTAAATGTATGTTTAGCGTTCGTCTGGATGTTTTTAACCGTTTCATTTAATGGGGCATCGTTTATTATTGGGTACGTCATCGGGTTGCTTATTATTTTTATGTTGCGTCGATTCTTCCATTCGCGTTTTTATCTCGCCCCGATGTTTGTCGTTGTAAAATTGCTTTTTATCTTTTTAAAAGAGCTTGTTTTATCAAATATTGCGGTGGCGAAAATCGTTATAAAGCCGTCTTTACACGTTGAACCGGCCATTTTCGCTTTGCCGACACAATTAAAAAAAGAATGGGAAATTACATTGTTAGCGATGCTCATTACGCTCACGCCAGGTACGCTCGTTTTAGATGTATCTGATGATAAAAGCACGTTGTATATTCACGCCTTAAATAGTCCAGATGTGCAAGAAGCGATTCAAAGCATTAAGCAATCGTTTGAGAAAACGATTATGGAGGTGAGCAAATGATTTGGAACGTAGCTCTCGTTATTCTTTCGCTTGCGATGATCGGCTTTTTATATCGCGTTGTCAAAGGTCCAAGCGCTGCTGATCGAGTGATTGCTCTAGATGCGATGGGCATTACGCTCGCTGGGATCGTTGCGATCGTTTCTATACTGTTAAATACGAGCGCGTTTTTAGACGTCATTTTGCTCATCGGTATTTTAGCGTTTGTCGGTACGGTCGCGTTTGCGAAGTTTTTAGAGAAAGGGGTTGTCATTGAACGTGGTGATCGCGATCGGTAATGTGCTCGTCGCAGCACTTGTTTTGTTCGGAGCGGTGCTCGTGCTCTTGTCGGCAGTTGGTGCGATTCGTTTACCGGATGTATATACGCGCAGCCATGCCATCAGCAAAAGCACGACGCTTGGCATGATGTGCATTTTACTCGGTGCATTTTTTCACTTTTTGCTTGAAAACGGTGAATTTAACTCACGGCTTTTGCTTGGCATCGTGTTTATTTTTATGACATCTCCTGTTGCGGCTCATCTCATTAGCCGCGCTGCGTATTACACAAACGTGCCGCGCTGGGAAGGAACGGTTCGTGATGATTTAAAAGAAAAAGCTGGCGGAAAATAACCGTCAGCTTTTTCTTAAAATGTATAAGGCATCTCACATCTTCCTTTCATTTTCATTTATGCTTATTTCAATTTAATGGAAGAATAGTTTGAAAATATACGTTTAATAGATTAATAGTTTCATGTTATGATATGAGCAAGGAAACGCTTTAGAAAACGAAAGAAGGGGTTTCACACGATGAAAAAGATGATTGTAGCTGGAGCAGTATTATCGACGTTATTTTTAGGGGAAAAAGCGGTTGATGCGGCACAATATACAGTTAAGTCGGGCGATTCGTTATGGAAAATTGCTCAAACGTTCCGCACATCGGTTAATGAATTAAAAACGTTAAATCAATTAAAGACGGACATCATTTATGTTGGACAAGTATTGCAATTACCTCATGCGAACGTGCGACCAACGGCACCTGTGACACAGCCAACAGCGCCAACGACACAAACAACAACATATACGATTCAGCGAGGCGATACGTTATCGACGATCGCACGGCAGTATAATACGACCATTACACGCCTTCTTGAACTAAACCCGACGATTACAGACGTAAACCGCATTTACGTTGGCCAAACGTTAACAGTACCGACAACAAATACAACAAATACAACAAATACAACAAATACAACAAATACAACAAATACAACAAATACAACGAATACAACAAGCCAACTTATATCGCCGAGACCGGCATCAACAGAGCCGACAAATAGCGCAAGTAAATCGTATATCGTCCAACCAGGCGACACATTGTCGACGATTGCTAGAAAATTTAATGTGACGTTAAACGATTTACTTGCACTAAATCCAACGATTACAAACGTGAACTTTATTCGCGTTGGCCAAACGATTAACGTGCCGCTTTCACGCGTTGGCCAAACGATTAACGTGCCGCTTTCACGCGTTGGCCAAACGATTAACGTGCCGCTTTCATGGGAAGAGCGAGCGAATGCGATTATTGAAACAGGGAAAAAATACATAGGAGCGAAATACTTATTCGGAGCGCCAACGACGCGCACAGACGTTTTTGATTGCTCATCGTTTACCCACCGCGTGTATAGAGAAAATGGTATTACATTGCCGCGTACATCGCGCGAACAAGCGATGGTTGGAACAGAAGTGCCGCTTGCGAGCGTGCGCAAAGGTGATTTAATCTTTTTTGATACGACAGGAGATGGAGTCATTAACCACGTATCGATCGTCGTTGACGCCAATACGTTATTGCACGCTGCCACAAGCACAGGTGTTGCTTTCGCGAATATGAGACCTTATTGGGCGCCGCGTGCGGTCAAAGCTGTTCGTCTTTTTTAACGGAACAGCAAGCAAAAAGATGCCTCTTACGTTTGAGGCATCTTTTCGTTTATCGTTAGCACCGTTTCAATCGCTTCATGGACGGAAGAAACGACGTAGTTTGCTTCGTTTTTCACTTGCTCGTGCGCATGTGACATGACAAAGCTATGTGGGGTCAGGCGAAACATCGGAATATCGTTAAACGAGTCGCCAAAGCAAGCGACTTCCTCCCCTTTCAGTTGTAAATGATTCATTAACAACCGAAGCGCCTCGCCTTTACTAATTTGTTTTGGCATAATATCTAAACAACGAGGTTCGGAAATAAACGTATCGACATATCGATCCCATTGTTTATGAACGAACGACTGAAAACGATTGATGACGTCTTCTTCAGCAATAACGGTAATTTTTGATGGAGAAAGATCATGGCCGATCGCATCGAGCATCTGTTTCTTTTCAACAATATCGAAAAATAGTCGCGATCGCATATGCTCCATTTGTTCCGTTTTTGTTTCGACAAAGCTCGTTTGTTCGTTACATACGAGCACGATCGCTTCAAGTGTGCGCGCTTGTTCATAAATGGAACGGGCAAGCGCTGGGTCAAATGTACGCTGATGAAGAAGATGATGGTCGCTTGTGTATACGAATGCCCCGTTTTGGCTAATGCGATGAGCGTCATGACCGATTTCTTTCAACACTTCTAAAATTTCATTGTCCATTCGTCCAGAAGCGACAGCAAAGTCGATACCGTTTGTAATCGCGCGCACGACTGCTTCACGATCTTCTTCTTTTACACGACGGTCATAACCGAGCAGCGTACCGTCTAAATCAGTAACAATGAGTCGAATCATGCTTGGCAAGCTCCTTCCATTTTTATGATGAACAAAAGTTTAATCGAATACATGCATTTGTGCAACTGAAACACCTTTTTGTCAAAAAACATTCACAGCTGTCTTGACAAAAAACATCGCATTTCCATTGACGTAGCTTTGTTCGTTTCGTAACATTGAAAGTAATGTAAACGTTTTTAAAGGGGCGAACTAGACGTGGAACAATCGTTTCGCATTGAAAAAGTGTTAAACAACAACGTGCTCATTGCCTCCCATCCGACGTATGATGAAGTCGTATTAATCGGAAAAGGAATTGGATTTGGCAAGAAAAAAGGGGACGTCATTGAACAAAAAGGTGTAGAAAAATGGTTCATTTTAAAAAATGAGCGTGAACAAGAACAATATAAAAAATTGTTGCCACACGTTGATGAAGAATTTATCGGCTTAATGAACGATATCATTCGCCACATTCAAAAGCGGACGAACAGCTCGTTAAACGAACATATTCACGTGGCGTTAACAGATCATATTTTGTTCGCAATCAAGCGATTAGAACAAGGAATGGACATTAAAAATCCATTTTTAGTTGAAACGAAAAGCCTATATCCGCTTGAATACGATGTGGCGGCAGAAGTCGTTAACATGTTGAATGAACGGTTACACATCGAGCTTCCGGAAGGAGAAATCGGCTTTATTGCTTTACACATTCATAGTGCGTTAACAAATCACCAACTGTCCGAAGTGAACCAACATTCACAGCTCATTTCCCGCCTCGTGTCCGTCGTTGAAGAGCAGCTCAACATTCGCATCGACCGTGAAAGCATCCATTATTTACGGTTTGTCCGCCATTTGCGCTATGCGATTGAACGGGTGAAAAAAGGCGAAAAAATTGAAGAGCCAAAAAAATTGTCGAATATATTGAAAGAGACGTACCCACTATGTTATAATTTGTCGTGGAAGCTCATAAAAATTATGCAGCAAACGTTGCAGCTTCCGGTAGATGAAGCCGAAGCCGTATATTTAACGTTGCACTTGCAGCGGTTAACTGGAAAAAGTGAATAACGACGCACTTATCTTTACGTGTTACTGATTCGATCAGGCATGAGTAAAGGAGGCGAAAAAGAGGTGGATCATTGTACCCTTTTTCTGTCGTTCTTTGCCCATGCCTTTTTGTTTTCCATCGTTTGCAAATGCTTACATTCGTTAGACGTCTAATGTGTTGTTTCATCTACTTCGGATACATGAATGTGCCGTTTGTTGCAAACATTAACAAAATGAAGGAGGGTTCTATAATGAAAAAAGCGTTTGGTACGTTACAAAAAGTCGGTAAAGCGCTTATGCTTCCCGTTGCGATTTTACCGGCAGCAGGTATTTTGCTTGCGTTTGGTAACGCATTGCAAAACCCAGCGTTAATTGAAAAAATTCCGGCGTTAGAAACTGGCTGGGTCGAAATGGTTGCAAAAGTGATGGAACAATCTGGTGGTATTGTATTTGCGAACTTGCCGCTTTTATTTGCGGTAGGGGTTGCCGTCGGATTAGCTGGCGGTGAAGGGGTTGCTGGTTTAGCGGCGATCATCGGTTACTTAGTCATGAACGTGACAATGAGCGTTATTTTAGGCGTAACAGCGGATCAAATTGGTACAGATCCATCGTTTGCGAACGTATTAGGTATTCCAACGTTGCAAACAGGGGTATTCGGCGGGATTATCGTCGGTATTTTAGCAGCGTATATGTACAACAAATACTTTAACATTGAATTGCCATCTTATTTAGGTTTCTTTGCAGGAAAACGTTTCGTTCCAATTGTGACAGCGGCATCGGCATTAATTCTCGGTATTGTGATGACGTGGTTATGGCCGCCTGTTCAACACGGATTAAACGCCTTTTCACACAACATGATCGATGCAAACCGTACGTTAGCGGCATTCGTTTTCGGTGTCATCGAGCGCGCATTAATTCCGTTCGGTTTACACCACATTTTCTACTCGCCGTTCTGGTTTGAGTTCGGTCAATACGTGAACAAAGCAGGCGAGCTTGTGCGCGGTGACCAACGTATTTTCTTCGAACAAATTAAAGACGGTGCTGAATTAACAGCTGGGACATTTATGACAGGAAAATTCCCGTTCATGATGTTCGGTTTACCAGCAGCTGCGCTTGCCATTTACCATGAAGCGCGTCCAGAAAACAAAAAAGTCGTTGCCGGTATTATGGCATCTGCCGCATTAACATCGTTTTTAACAGGAATTACAGAGCCAATTGAGTTTTCATTCTTATTCGTTGCGCCAGCATTATTTGCGATCCATACAATTTTCGCTGGATTATCGTTCATGCTTATGCACATGTTAGACGTCAAAATCGGTATGACGTTCTCTGGCGGGGTCATCGACTTCTTATTATTCGGTGTGTTGCCAGGACGTACAGCATGGTGGCTCGTCATTCCGGTCGGTTTAGTGTTTGCGGTCATTTACTACTTCGGCTTCCGCTTTGCGATTCGCAAATGGGATTTAGCGACGCCAGGTCGTGAAAAAGAAACGACAGACACAACAGCGGCAGCGGATGCAGGCGATCTTCCGCACGAAATTTTAGCAGCGCTTGGCGGAAAAGAAAATATCGCTCATTTAGATGCGTGCATTACACGTTTACGCGTTTCAGTAAACGATATTCAACACGTCGATAAAGATCGTCTAAAAGCGCTCGGAGCAGCTGGCGTATTAGAAGTTGGAAACAACATTCAAGCCATTTTCGGACCGAAATCAGACATTTTAAAAACACAAATTAAAGACATCATGGAAGGTCGCGTACCGACAAAAGCGGTAGAAAAAGCAAAACCAGTAGTACAAGCGACTGGCGAAACAGAACAAGTCGCATCGCCATTAACAGGAAAAGTCGTTCCGCTTTCTGAAGTGCCAGATCAAGTGTTTTCAACAAAAATGATGGGTGACGGTTTTGCGGTTGAGCCAACAGAAGGGACAGTCGTATCGCCAGTAGACGGCACGATCATCAACGTCTTCCCGACAAAACATGCGATCGGCATTCAATCAAAAACAGGTCGTGAAGTGCTTATCCACTTCGGAATTGATACAGTAAAATTAAACGGTCAAGGATTTGAAGCGCTCGTATCAGAAGGAACAGAAGTGAAAAAAGGACAACCGCTTTTAAAAGTGGACCTTGAATATGTGAAACAACATGCGCCTTCTGTTGTGACACCGATTATTTTCACAAACTTACAAGCAGGAGAAACAGTAAACATCACGAAACAAGGAACAGTAACAAAAGGCGAAGATGTCGTCGTCGTTCAAAAATAATTTACTTGCAAAATGCGTCATTTTTCGGTAAAAAAGCATAGAGGGTTTTTTGCCCTCTATGTTTTCAAAATAAAAAGTGAGGAGATGAACAATATGCAAAAAACGTTTAAAGTAACAGCAGAATCTGGTATTCATGCCCGTCCAGCAACTATGTTAGTGCAAACAGCAAGCAAATTTGATAGCGACATTCAATTAGAGTACAACGGCAAAAAAGTCAACTTAAAATCCATTATGGGTGTGATGTCGTTAGGAATTCCACAAGGTGCGCAAATTACCATTTCAGCTGAAGGTAGCGATGCAGCAGACGCGATTAACGCATTAACAGAAACGCTAGCAAAAGAAGGATTAGCGGAGTAATGAAACGATTGCAAGGGATTGCTGCATCGAATGGCATTGCCATTGCGAAGGCGTACCGTTTAGAACATCCAGATTTAACAGTTGAAAAACAAACGATTGAAAACCCAGCTGAACACGTTCGCCGCTTTCAACAAGCGCTCGCTAAATCGAAAGAAGAACTTGAAGCGATTCGAGCGCATGCATTAAAAGAGCTCGGCGAAGATAAAGCGGCCATTTTCTCCGCCCATTTGCTCGTACTAAGCGACCCAGAACTCGTACAAGCGGTCGAACAAAAAATTGAACAAGAGCGCGTGAATGCAGAATTCGCCCTTCACGATGTCACATCGATGTTCATCGCGATGTTTGAAGCGATGGATAACGAATATATGAAAGAGCGTGCAGCGGACATTCGCGACGTCACAAAACGCGTCCTCGCTCATTTATTAGGCGTTACGATTTCAAACCCAAGCATGATTACAGAAGAAGTCATCATTGTAGCTGAAGATTTAACGCCGTCAGATACGGCTCAATTAAATCGAAAATACGTGAAAGGTTTTACAACCGACATTGGTGGACGGACGTCCCACTCTGCCATTATGGCACGCTCGATGGAAATTCCGGCTGTCGTCGGCACGAAAGAAGCGACAGCGGCTATTCAAAACGGCGATGTCGTCATTATTGACGGGCTTGATGGCGAAGTCATTATCAACCCGACAGAAGAAACGATTGCACAATATGAACAAAAACGTGCCACATTCGCTGCCCAAAAAGCAGAATGGGCAAAGCTCGTTCATGAACAAACGACGACGAAAGACGGTCATCACGTTGAGCTTGCTGCCAACATCGGAACGCCAAACGATGTCGAAGGTGTACTCGCGAACGGGGCAGAAGGAATCGGCTTATACCGTACCGAATTTTTATACATGGGCCGCAACGAATTGCCGACAGAAGAAGAACAGTTTGAAGCATACAAAACGGTGCTAGAAAAAATGGAAGGAAAACCGGTCGTCGTTCGCACGCTAGACATTGGCGGCGACAAAGAATTGCCGTATTTAGACCTTCCAAAAGAAATGAACCCGTTTTTAGGTTTCCGTGCCGTTCGTCTTTGCTTAAATATGCAAGACATGTTCCGTACGCAACTTCGTGCATTGTTGCGCGCAAGTGTTTACGGTAATTTAAAAGTGATGTTCCCGATGATCGCGACGTTAGACGAGTTCCGTCAAGCGAAAGCTGTTCTTTTAGAAGAAAAAGAAAAGCTTGTCGCTGAAGGTGTTGCGGTATCCGATCATATCGAAGTCGGCATGATGGTCGAAATTCCAGCAGCCGCTGTATTGGCGGATCAATTTGCAAAAGAAGTAGACTTCTTTAGCATCGGAACGAACGACTTAATCCAATATACGATGGCGGCTGACCGCATGAACGAGCGCGTATCGTATTTATATCAACCGTACAACCCTGCCATTTTGCGCCTCATTTATAACGTCATTGAAGCGGCGCATAAAGAAGGAAAGTGGGTTGGCATGTGCGGTGAAATGGCGGGCGAAGAACTTGCTGTGCCGATTTTATTAGCGTTCGGCTTAGACGAATTTAGCATGAGTGCGACATCGATTTTACGCGTCCGCTCGCAATTAAAAAAGCTTTCTAAACAAGAAGCGGAACGAGTGAAAGATCACATTTTATCGCTTGCGACAGCAGAAGAAGTCGTTCGTTTCGTGAAAGAAACGTTCCAATAAAAAGAACCGGACGCCTCCGGTTCTTTTTTTCATGGAAAAAATCAGTACAAAACGGTCATAGACATCAGGTTATCAATTTTATTAAAATCATAGAATAATGATAAAGATTTTAATAAAATTGTTTATCCGTCCACGTCGTTTAAGCGACATGTACTCGGATTGGGTGTAACCCCACACCCGCTATCCCATTGGCGAACGCCTTTGGGAATACTTTTCTCATGATGTTGTATGCCCCGTTGACATCTGCGTTAATCAGTATTCCATTTTCAGATTGAAACAGTCCTCGCTTGATGCGCGTTCCTTTGTATTGCTTTTGCTTTTTGATTTCTTCCATGTCTAAAAAACTGCATTTCGATGTATAGCTTTCTTCTGTCACGATGACACGAATCCCATGCTGTGCTGCTTTGTACTGCAACTGATGAAGAAACGTTTGATACGGGATGTGAACGAACGCTTGATTTGTGCGCTTTCCGAGATGGACTTCACGCTTCCAATCTTTATTCATCCCCACCACAATCGTATCGCAGTCTAAAGACAGCGCATGTTTGATGACAAAGGCACTCGCTTGGTGTATAAAGTTTTCCACGATGCGGTTTCGTTTTTCTGTCATTTTGCTCATTCGTTTTGTCCAATCGAGTCCATTCATCTGTTTCGCTACTTTGCGGTAGTGGCTCATTTGTTTGTTATAGTATTGATTGGCGGATTTTAGACCTTTACCATTGATGACGATCGGTTGTTTGCCCACATTGTTCACAATGGTTGCGAAGTTATCTAATCCCAAATCAATACTGATATATCTGTTGTTATCTTGTTTTTGTGTTGGAATAGGGATTT
>NZ_FOJQ01000003.1 GCF_900111795.1 Anoxybacillus pushchinoensis
GAGGAGTACCCAAGTCTGGCTGAAGGGGTCGGTCTTGAAAACCGAGAGGCGTCGAAAGGCGCGCGGGGGTTCGAATCCCTCCTCCTCCGCCATCACTTTCGTTTGCTTATATTGTGCCGGCTTAGCTCAATTGGTAGAGCAACTGACTTGTAATCAGTAGGTTGCGGGTTCAAGTCCTGCAGCCGGCATCATTGTGGCGGCTATGGCGAAGTGGTTAACGCACCAGATTGTGGCTCTGGCATTCGTGGGTTCGATTCCCACTAGTCGCCCCATAACATCACATTTTACTTCATTATGCGGGTGTAGTTTAGTGGTAAAACCTCAGCCACGAGCGACGCTTCGTCGAGTAAACTACGAGTTGCCTCGACGCATCCATCATCTTTGAATATGCTAGTAGAGGAAGAGGCATGACTGAGCGAGATGAATGTTGTTGCTTATTATAAAATTCGACGTGCGGGTGTAGTTTAGTGGTAAAACCTCAGCCACGAGCGATGCATCGTCGAGAAAGCGGCGAGTTGCCTCGACGCATCCATCTTCGTTGAGTATGCTAGTAGAGGAAGAGGCATGGTCGGGCGTGGTAAATGATTGTAGGTATACTGAATTGAAGCGTGCGGGTGTAGTTTAGTGGTAAAACCTCAGCCTTCCAAGCTGATGTCGTGGGTTCGATTCCCATCACCCGCTTACGTGGGCCTATAGCTCAGCTGGTTAGAGCGCACGCCTGATAAGCGTGAGGTCGGTGGTTCAAGTCCACTTAGGCCCATTTGTATTTCTAAATGTTATGTTTTTATTCCGCAGTAGCTCAGTGGTAGAGCACTCGGCTGTTAACCGAGCGGTCGTAGGTTCGAATCCTACCTGCGGAGCCATTTGGAGAAGTACCCAAGTGGCTGAAGGGGACGGTTTGCTAAACCGTTAGGTCGCGTTTTGCGGCGCGCGGGTTCAAATCCCGCCTTCTCCGCCATTGCCACATATGGCCCGTTGGTCAAGTGGTTAAGACACCGCCCTTTCACGGCGGTAACACGGGTTCGAATCCCGTACGGGTCACTAATAAAAGTAGGGCTAACCTTGCAAGGTTAGCCCTACTTTTTTGTATTAGATGCATCGTTTTTCTAAACATTATCCTCATTTTCGTACGGTTCACTCACGTCATTTCTCTTTTCTAAAAACTTTTTTCCATACTCGCCATGTTGATGAATAGATGGATGTTCCACCTGAACAGTTACATGAGAGAGATTGTATTTTTCCTTTAGCAGTTCATTAATAGCTAAAATGATGCAAAACGGCTGGATGCATTCGTTGATAAGAACATGCGCTGTTAAAGAATAATGATCGGTTGAAATGGCCCAAATATGCAGTTCATGTACATCTTCAACCCCTTCAACAGCGAGAATATCGGTGCGAATACGCTCGATGTCAAATTGAGGGGGCACGGCATCCATTAAAATAAAATATGATTCACGAACAATTTTTGCACCGCCTATAAAAATAATAGTACCAATCACGATGCTAATAAGCGGATCGAACATATATAGCCCTGTAAAGTAAATGAGTATGGCTGAAATAATGACACCGATGGAACTTAATAAATCACCAATGAAATGCCATAATGCGCTTTTTACATTTAAATTTTCTTCTTCCTTTATGCTCCTACTTAAGACGATGGTTAATATGAGATTAACGACAAAACCGATCGTTGCGATCGTTAACATGAGTGAAAACTGAATGTTTTCAGGATGAATAAAACGACGAATCCCCTCAATGAAAATCCCAATAGCAATAATCATGAGCGCTAGTCCGTTCAAAAATGACGCAATAATTTCAAAACGTAAATAGCCAAACGTAAATCTTTCATTGGGAGGACGGGAAGCTAAGTAAATCGCAATCATGCTTAAGCTTAATGCAATGACATCAGAAGCCATATGTACTGAGTCTGACAACAAGGCGAGGGAGTTGGATAAAATGCCTCCAATGATCTCCACAATCGTGAAAAAAGTTGTTAATATCAATGTCGTCCAAAGCGCCTTTTTTGACGCAGTTTGTGCTTTCATATGTGGCAAGTGATGATAATCGTACATTATGCATTCCCCTTATTTAAATTTAATATTAAAAAATATAAATAATAATTACTATAAACTAGTTTATATAATTATTATTTGATACTCAAGTGATAATTATATGAACGTTCATATTGATTTTCATTTCGTCACATTTTTATGTGATTTGTTGAACGATGTTGAAAAATATCTTAATTTTCTTACAGGAATTTTATATAGCTTTGTGTAATATATTCAGTACGTAATTGTTTTTGGGCATTTTATTTCAGAAAGGGTGAGAAGGTGTATGTTAACGATGAGTCCAACTGATTTGCAGATGCATTTATTCCATGAAGGAACATTTTATCAAAGTTATCAATTATTTGGCGCGCATTTAGTGAAACAAGATGGAACGATTGTCACTCGTTTTTGTGTATGGGCTCCACATGCTAAGGAAATTCGGCTTGTTGGAACGTTTAACAACTGGAACGGGGAACAACATAAATTAACAAAAATAAATGAACAAGGAGTATGGATGATTGTTGTCCATGAAAATTTAGAAGGGCATCTATATAAATACGAAATTATAACAAAAGATGGACGCACCTTTCTTAAAGCTGACCCATACGCGTTTTATGCAGAAGAACGCCCCAATACTGCCTCTATTGTATATGAATTAGATGGATATAAATGGAATGATCAGGCATGGCAAAGGAAGAAAAAACGTAAACGGGTTTATGACCAACCTATGTTTATTTATGAAGTTCATTTTGGTACATGGAAAAAGAAAGATGATGGGCAGTTTTATACATATAGGGAGATGGCAGATGAGTTAATTCCTTATGTTGTTGAACATGGATTTACTCATATCGAGTTGTTACCACTTATTGAGCATCCGCTCGATCGCTCGTGGGGATATCAAGGAACAGGTTATTATGCTGCAACAAGTCGGTATGGAACGCCACACGATTTGATGTATTTCATCGATCGGTGCCATCAAGAAGGAATTGGTGTCATTTTAGATTGGGTTCCTGGACATTTTTGTAAAGATGCACACGGATTGTATATGTTTGATGGTGAACCGACGTATGAATATGTGAATATGCAAGATCGCGAAAATATTGTTTGGGGAACGGCGAATTTTGACCTAGGAAAATCGGAAGTGCATAGTTTCTTAATTTCAAACGCTCTGTTTTGGCTTCGGTATTATCATATTGACGGTTTTCGTGTCGATGCTGTTGCGAACATGCTTTATTGGCCGAACAGCGATGTGCTACATCCAAATCCATATGCGATTTCATTTTTAAAAAAGCTGAATGAAGTTGTATTTGCTTTTGATCCAAGCGTGCTAATGATTGCAGAAGATTCAACTGATTGGCCGAAAGTAACAGCGCCGACGTATGATGGCGGGTTAGGATTTAACTATAAATGGAATATGGGCTGGATGAACGACGTGTTAAGTTATATGGAAACGGGCATGAGTGAACGAAAACATATGCATCACAAAATGACATTTTCTCTACTTTATGCTTATACGGAAAACTTTATTTTACCTTTATCCCATGACGAAGTAGTACATGGAAAAAAATCGTTGTTGAATAAGATGCCCGGCGATTATTGGGATAAATTCGCCCAACTTCGCTTGCTTTACGGCTATTTTATGACTCATCCAGGAAAAAAACTATTATTTATGGGTGGAGAGTTCGGACAGTTTGATGAGTGGAAAGATTTAGAACAACTCGACTGGGTGCTATTTGATTTTGATATGCATCGAAAAATGGATGATTACGTGAAATCCCTCACGTATTTTTATAAAAAACAAAAGGCACTATATGAATATGATCATGATCCAAATGGGTTTGAATGGATTGATGTGAACAACGCTGAACAAAGTATTTTTTCTTTTATTCGGCGCGGAAAAAAAGAGGAAGATACGCTAATTGTTGTTTGTAACTTCACAAATGTTGTATATGACAATTACAAAATTGGTGTGCCATTTCTGACATCATATCGGGAAGTATTCAACAGCGATGATGTGATGTACGGTGGTGCGGGACATATAAACAAAAAGCCACTTAAGGCATGTGAAGAACCATATCACGGAAAGCCGTACCACATTCGAATGACGATTCCGCCGTATGCTATCACTATTTTACGGCCAACTAGAAAAAGAGAAGGGAAGGAAAGCTATGGTACGAAAAAAGTGCGTCGCTATGCTGCTCGCAGGGGGACAGGGAAGTAGGTTAAGTTCATTAACAAAAAATTTAGCTAAGCCCGCTGTGCCGTTTGGAGGAAAGTATCGCATTATTGATTTTACGTTAAGTAATTGCGCCAATTCCGGTATTGATACAGTTGGCGTGCTGACTCAATATCAACCGCTAGAGTTAAATACGTATATTGGAATTGGTAGTGCATGGGATTTGGATCGGAAACATGGAGGGGTGGCCGTTCTTCCACCGTATGCAGAATCTTCTGAAATGCGGTGGTATAAAGGAACAGCAAACGCGATTTATCAAAATCTAAACTATTTAGAGCAATACGATCCGGAGTATGTGCTCATTCTTTCAGGTGACCATATTTATAAAATGAACTATGCGCATATGCTACAATACCATATCGAGAAAAAGGCAGATGTGACGATTTCTGTTATTGAAGTGCCATGGGAAGAAGCGAGTCGTTTTGGCATTATGAACACAAATGAGGAGATGGAAATTGTTGAGTTTGAAGAAAAGCCAGCTCATCCGAAAAATAATTTAGCCTCCATGGGCATTTATATTTTTAAATGGTCTGTTTTAAAAGAATATTTGGAAATGGACAATCGCAACGATCGTTCGAGTCATGATTTTGGCAAGGATATTATCCCTTTACTTATCGATGAAAAAAAGCGACTTGTTGCCTATCCATTTAAAGGATATTGGAAAGATGTCGGTACAGTAAAGAGTTTATGGGAAGCAAATATGGATTTACTCGAAGATACCCCGGCATTAAACTTATTCGATCATACGTGGCGCATTTATTCTGTCAATCCGAATGAGCCACCGCAATATATTGCTCCATATGCGCAAGTAAAAGAATCTTTAGTGAATGAAGGATGCATTGTTGAAGGGCATGTAGAGCATTCTGTATTGTTCCAAGGGGTGCACATTGCACAAGGTGCAACGGTAAAAGATTGCGTTGTTATGCCCAATGCGGTTATTGGGAAAAATGTATACATTGAAAAAGCGATTGTTCCACCGAACATAGAAATTCCAGACGGAACTTCCATTTATGCTAGTTCATCTGAAGGGGAAGTCATTCTTGTAACAGAGGGGCTTTTGGGACATTTTTCAGAGAGAGAGGATGAAAAGCTGTGGGAAAATTAATGCTTGGGGTCATTGATGCTACAACATATAAGAAGGAAATGAACGATTTAACGCTCCAGCGTTCGATTGCGGCTGTCCCGTTTGCTGGGCGTTACCGATTAATCGATTTTGTTTTGTCGAATATGGTAAACTCATGTATTGAAAGTGTCGCTATTTTTCCAAAGTATCAATATCGCTCGTTAATGGATCATCTTGGTTCGGGGAAAAATTGGGATTTGAACCGAAAACGTGATGGATTATTTTTTTTTCCTTCGCCTGATCTTCCGATTTCCCATATCGGCTCGTTTCAACATTTTCAACAACATATTGACTACTTTTTGAGAAGCACGCAAAAATACGCTCTCATTTGCAATAGCTATACAGTATGTAACATTGATTATGAAGAAGTGTTAAAGCGTCATATTACCAACCGTTGCGACATTACCCGCATATGTCATCGTGGTCAATCACTTGATATGTTTATTTTAGAAACATCATTGTTGCTTGATTTAATTGCAAATCAACAAAACAATCGTTACCAAAGTATTGTCGACGTCGTCAATGATGAAACGAACGGATTAACGGTATGCGACTATGAATATAATGGGTACGTTGCGATCATCGATAGCATCGAGCGTTATTTTTATCATAGTTTGGAGCTTCTTCAACCAGATGTGTGGAAACAGTTGTTTTTAAAAGGGAGACCTATTTATACGAAAGTAAAAGATGAACCACCGACAAAGTATACATCGCACGCTTGCGTTCGCAATGCGATGATTGCGAACGGATGCATCATTGAAGGAAAAGTTGAAAATAGCATTATTTCGAGGGCAGTTAAAATCGGAAAAGGAACTGTTGTCCAAAATAGTGTTGTCATGCAAAAAAGTCAAATTGGAGAAAATTGTTACCTCGAGTATGTCATCATAGATAAAGATGCTCGTATTGGCGATGGCGTTCAATTGATCGGGACGCCGAAGGAGCCAATCGTCATTCGAAAAGGGACAATACAAGGAGCGCTGATGAAATCGTGAAAGTGTTATTTGTTGTATCAGAATGTGTACCATTTGTGAAAACAGGCGGTTTAGCCGATGTTGCTGGTGCGCTACCAAAAGAGCTGAAAAAGCTCGGAACCGATGTGCGTGTCATGTTGCCGAAATATGGATTGATTCCGCAACATATGCGTCAAAAAATGAAAAAAATAGCTGAACTCGTTGTTCGCGTTGGCTGGAGAAGGCAATATTGTGGAATTGAACAGTTAGAACATGAAGGAATCACATACTATTTCGTCGACAACGAATATTATTTTAAACGCGATTCATTGTATGGGCATTACGATGATGGCGAGCGTTTTTCATATTTTTGCCGGGCCGTTCTGGACTGTCTTCCGGTCATCGACTTTCAGCCAAATGTCATTCATTGTCATGATTGGCATACAGGAATGATCCCGTTTTTGTTGCGTGAAGAATATATGAGAAATTCATTTTACGCACAGATAAAAACGGTATTTACAATTCATAATTTGCAGTTCCAAGGCATTTTTCCACGCGAAATTTTGGGGGACTTGCTAAATTTAAGCGACCGCTATTTTTCAATTGAACATTTAGAGTTTTACGGACATGTCAGTTTTATGAAAGGGGCGCTCGTCTCCGCACATCTGATCACTACTGTTAGTCCGACGTATAAAGAAGAGATTCAAACACCGTATTACGGTGAGCGGCTTGACGGACTGTTGCGTGCGCGAAGCTCACATTTAGTTGGTATTTTAAATGGGATTGATGATGGAATATATAATCCGAAAAAGGACCCATATATTGCAGTGCCATATGATGTGACGACGATTGCGCGAAAAAGCATAAATAAACGGGCGCTTCAACAACATTTTTCGTTACCGTCAGAGGAAGATGTTCCGGTAATTGCGATCGTTTCGAGATTAACAAAGCAAAAAGGGTTGGATTTGGTCAAATGTGTATTTCATGAAATCATTGCTGAACACGTGCAAATGATTATTCTCGGAACAGGAGAGTGGGAATTTGAACATTTCTTTCACGAAATGGCAATGACGTATCCGGATCGTGTGCGGGTATATATCGGCTTCTCGGAGCAGCTTGCCCATCAGATTTATGCCGGTGCTGATATGTTTTTAATGCCATCTCAGTTTGAGCCGTGCGGTCTTGGGCAGCTCATTGCGATGCGTTACGGGGCTGTGCCGATCGTCCGAGAAACAGGTGGATTAAACGATACGGTGCAGTCATTTAACGAATTCACGAAAGAAGGAACAGGTTTTACGTTTAAAAACTTTAACGCCCATGACATGTTATATACGATTCAACGAGCTCGTTCATTTTATGAACAAAAAGAAATATGGGAAAAAATTATAGAACAGGCGATGAGTCGCGACTACAGTTGGGCCAAATCAGCATTTAAATACAATCAATTATACGACGAACTAATGGCTGGGAGTGACATCTATGTTCACGAATAAAGAAGAGTTTAAACAGACATTTTTAAAACGATTAGAAATGATGTACGGAAAACGTTTTTGGGAGTCAACCGTTCTTGATCAATACAATACGTTAGGTCATATGATTCGAGAGTATATTAGCAAACATTGGATTCAGACGAACGAACGATACCGTGCTGAGCATAAAAAGCAAGTATATTATTTATCGATTGAATTTTTGTTGGGACGGTTGCTAGGAAGTAACTTAATGAATCTTGGCATACGAGATGTTGTCGAAGAAGGGTTGAAAGAACTAGGGATTGAATTGAGCCACATTGAAGAAGTCGAAATCGATGCGGGACTAGGAAATGGAGGGCTTGGGCGCCTAGCTGCTTGTTTTTTAGACTCGCTTGCTTCGCTTGACTTGCCCGGGCATGGTCAAGGTATTCGATATAAGCATGGGTTGTTTGATCAAAAAATTGTAAATGGTTATCAAGTCGAACTCCCGGAACAATGGTTGCGTCATGGAAACGTTTGGGAAGTGAAAAAAGAGGATTTAGCGGTAGAAGTCAATTTTTGGGGGAAAGTGGAATGCTACGAACAAAACGGTCGGTTAACGTTTCGACATTATGATACGGAAAAAGTGATGGCCGTCCCTTACGATATGCCTGTTATCGGATATGATACGACGACTGTAAATACGTTGCGACTATGGAGTGCCGAGCCTGCCAAATTTCCGCTTCATAAGCATGTGATGCAATATAAAAGGGAAACGGAAGCAATTTCTGAATTTTTATACCCTGATGACACGAATGATGAAGGGAAAATTTTAAGACTAAAACAACAATATTTTCTTGTTGCTGCAAGTATCGGGAGCATTGTACGTGATTATCGTCAGCGGTACGGACATTTACATCATTTCCATCGCCACGTAGCTATTCATGTGAATGACACGCATCCTGTATTAGCGATTCCAGAACTTATGCGCATCTTGCTAGATGAGGAAGGAATGGGATGGGACGAAGCGTGGCATATTACGACGAATACGATTTCTTATACGAATCATACAACATTATCTGAAGCGTTAGAAAAATGGCCAATCTACATTTTTCAACCACTTTTGCCGCGAATTTATATGATTGTGCAAGAAATTAACGAACGGTTTTGTCGTGATTTATGGAATCGATATCCTGGTGATTGGAAAAGGATTGAGGAGATGGCCATCATTGCTCACGGATTAGTGAAGATGGCTCATTTAGCAATTGTAGGAAGTTATAGTGTAAATGGGGTCGCGAAAATCCACTCTGAAATTTTAAAGCATCGCGAAATGAAATGGTTTTATGAGTATTTTCCAGAAAAATTTAATAATAAAACGAACGGTATTACACATCGACGTTGGCTATTAAAAGCGAATGATCAACTTTCCACACTCATTAGCGAAGCCATTGGAACAGAATGGATAAAACAACCAGATCAGCTCATTCAACTAAAAAAGTATACAACGGATCGCTCGTTTCAAGAGCAATTGGCAAAAGTGAAGCACTTCCATAAACAACAATTAGCAACATATATTCAAGAAAAAACAGGGGTTATTGTGGATGATTCGTCGATTTTTGATGTGCAAGTGAAGCGGCTGCATGCATATAAACGGCAGTTGTTAAATGTGTTGCATATTATGCATTTATATAATCGTCTAAAAGAAGATGAGCATTTTGCCATGCATCCGCGCACGTTCATTTTTGGCGCAAAAGCATCACCGGGATATCATTATGCGAAACGAATCATTAAGTTAATTAATTCCGTGGCGCAAAAAGTGAATGGTGATGAGCAAATTAACGGGCGATTAAAAGTCATTTTTTTAGAAAATTACCGTGTTTCGTTAGCAGAAAAGATTTTTCCAGCTGCTGATGTGAGCGAACAAATTTCGACAGCTAGTAAAGAAGCATCTGGAACGGGAAATATGAAATTCATGATGAACGGAGCGATTACGATTGGAACACTTGACGGGGCAAATATTGAAATTTTAGAGCGCGTTGGTCATGATAATATGTTTATTTTTGGGTTAACCGCGGAAGAAGTGTTGCATTATTATGCAAATGGCGGTTATCATTCGTATGAATATTATCATCATGATCAGCGCATTCATCAAGTGGTCAACCAACTTGTGAATGGCTTTTTCCCTGATGCATACGACCATTTTGAACCGATTTACGATTCGTTGCTCGCCCATAATGATCAATATTTTGTTTTGCGCGATTTTGCATCGTATGCTGATGCGCAACAGCGGGTTGGGACAACGTATGAAAATCGCAATAAATGGCTAGAAATGAGCGTCGTAAACATCGCTTGTTCGGGATATTTTTCAAGCGACCGAACCATTGAAGAATATGCTCACGACATTTGGCGCATTCACTAGCAAAAAAGGGATTGTGGCATTAGCTCACAACTTTCCGAAAGTAGCCGGCATCCGTCAGCTACTTTCATTAAACATCGAGAAAATATAAAAGCAAGTGGAGAGAAACGAATTGTTTTTCTCCACTTGTTTCATTTTAGGGACTTATCGGACAGTCCTTTTTTAAGAAGTATAAGGATCTTTCTCATAAGCAGGAAGATCACCGAGCGGGGACATAAGATGTTCATCATCAAGCATTTGTTCGTATTGCTCGTGGACGATATTTGGATAAATGGTAATACCTGTTCCGTAAAGGTCTGTTGCTGCAAATGTTTCAAATGGCTCTACGTATCCAATTTGTTCCCCTGCGTCGATATACATTCGATCATAATGTTCCGCATCTTCTTGCACGTCGGAAGGTGTATCGGACGTACCGAAGCGAGCAACCTTTTGCCAGCTATCTTCGGCATCAAATGTTTCTGCGTCTTCATGAACGACAAATTCGCCGAATGGGGGAGACAGCACGCTTTCTTCAATGGGACGCTGTTGTGAAACTGCTTGATCGGTGCTATGTTCTTTACAAAACGTCGTTTTTGGAATGGCTTCAAGACGCTCCAATGGAATTGGTTTTCCACATACTTCACAAATTCCATATGTCCCTTCTTCCATCGCTTGTAATGCGCGCTCGATATCGTGAAGCTCTCGTTCCGTATGCTCGTTTAATGCGAGATCTTTTTCCCGCTCATACAGCTCTGTTCCGCTATCTGCGGGATGGTTATCGTAGTTCGATAACTCCCCAACGGAATCATAGGTAGACGTTTTTGTGAGCCCGAAATGGTCGTTTTGCTTTAGTCGCTGTTCGATTTGTTGTTTTTCTTGCAATAACCGTTTACGCAAAGCGGCTACATGATGCAATATCATCCCTCCTTAACGTTTCGCTACGTATAGTATTTACTAAAAAGAAAAAACCATAGCGCGAAGGCTATAGTTTTTTTAGCTAGCTATTGTATCCAGTAATGAATGAATAGACCAACGACAAGTAAAAAGCCGAATTGTGTATTTGTTTGAGCTGTTGCTTTCATGGCTGGCATCATTTCGATTGGTTTTGTTTTTCCAACAAATCCTTTCGTCGCTTGCCACGCCTTTGGTATGCTGAAAAATACGAGCAACGTCCATGGTGAGATGGTTTTGCTAAAAACAAGCGATGCGATCCATAAAAACGATGCAATAAACATGCTACCTAATAGCCAAATGGCTCGTTGTCTTCCAAGCAAAATAGCTAATGTTTTCCGACCGCTTTTTTTATCTCCATCTAAGTCGCGAATGTTATTGGCTAACAAGATGGCCCCGACTAAAATAGAGATAGGGACGGAGACAAGCATAGGTGTCGTTGTAATCGTGCCTGTTTGAATAAAAAATGAAATTAAAATAATAGTAAATCCCATAAAGAAGCCTGCCGCTAACTCTCCAAACGGCGTATAAGCAATTGGAACAGGTCCACCCGTATAAAAATATCCAGCAGCCATGCAAACCGTGCCGATGACAGCTAGCCACCAACTGCTATTGGCGCAAATGTAAACGCCGAGTAGCATAGCGATCGCAAAGAAAGACCAAGCGAGCAATAAAACAGTTTTTGGCGAAATGCCATCGCGAACAATAGCTCCACCGATTCCGACAGATTCGGGTGTATCGAGCCCTCTTTTATAATCGTAATATTCATTAAACATATTTGTTGCAGCTTGGATAAATAATGAGGCAACGAGCATGGCAATGAATAAAGGGGAGTGAATTGGTTCTTCATCTACGGCAAGCACCGTACCAACGGAAACAGGAATGAACGCCGCAGTCAGCGTATGTGGTCGCAATAGGCGCCACCAAACGCGCCAGTCTCGTTTATAGCGAACAGTTCCGATATTTGAACGTACTGGTGTTGGCATACCCTTCTTCTCCTTTAAGAAAAATGTCGTTCACAATAAGTTTAGGGAAGAGGGGAAAATGTGTCAATGTTTTGACAGCATAAATTGTTTCCTATCTCTAAAAAACAATATTATAATGGAAAAGGGATAAAAAGTTTAAGTATAGGCGTGATACAAGGTGGTTACTTTATATCAAAGCAAAGTTATTGACCAAGTGCGTGATGCGTTAAACAAAAAAAGGCATATGGCTAGTGTCGCTGTAAAAATAAAACAAATCGACCCACTCACCTTTTTTGAAGCTGGCGCAAAGTTATTCCACGGTCAGCGTTTTTACTGGTCAGATTGTTTGCGTGAACAAACGTTTGTTGGGCTTGGACATGCGTACGTCATAAAAAGCGAAAATAAGACGAGTGAGCGGTTTCGTGAAGTGGAATATGCATGGAAACAAATGGTGGAAGGCGCTTTCATTCAAGGTGAAGGACCGCTTATGTTTGGTGGATTTGCTTTTGATCCGATGAAGCGATCAGCTGAACATTGGGATAACTTCCCTTCTGCTCAGTTTGTTGTGCCTACATTTTTGTTGACGAAGAAACAAGATGAAACGTGGCTTACAGTTAACGTCGTTCATGAATCCCTTGAACAAATCGAGCATATGATAGATTCGTTATTTGCACAGCACGAGGAAGGGAAATGGGGCGGCTCGTACGTTGTAAAAAAAGAGGAAGTCGCGCGTGATCATTGGCTTCATGCTGTTCATCATGCAATGCGTCTCATTCAGCATGGAGTCATTGAAAAAGTTGTTTTAGCTCGTGAACTGGTTCTTTCCTTTTCTGAGCGGCTAAACTATGCCCATGTGTTGCGCTCGTTGCGCGAACAACAGCCGATGAGCTATATTTTCGCATTTGAAAACGGATCACCTTGCTTCATCGGGGCATCACCGGAACAGCTTGTTAAAAAGAACGAAGATATATGTGAGACAGCTTGTTTAGCAGGGTCTATTCGTCGTGGGCATACGATAAAGGAAGATGAAGAGCTTGGTCGATGGTTGTTAAGAGATGAAAAAAATCGTCACGAGCATGCGTTTGTAGTCGATATGATTGAACGTGCGATGAACGAAGTATGTGCGGAAGTCATCGTTCCGAGTGAGCCGGTTCTCTTAAAAATGCGACATATTCAACATTTGTACACACCTGTTCGTGCGAAAGTTCACGATGACGTTTCTATTTTTTCACTTGTTGAACGACTACATCCGACACCAGCGCTCGGAGGATTTCCAAAAGAAAAGGCAGTACAAACGATTCGGGAGATTGAGCCGCTCGATCGCGGATGGTATGCTGCTCCAATTGGTTGGGTTGATGCTAAAGGAAATGGAGAGTTTGCGGTGGCGATTCGATCGGCATTACTTCATGATCATGAAGCGCATTTATTTGCTGGATGTGGTATTGTTGCTCACTCTAATCCGCGTAGCGAGTATGAGGAAACGAATGTAAAGTTTAAGCCGATGTTATTAGCGTTGGAGGGGAAATGAAGATGAATGACATGACGGTATACGTTGCAGCGTTTGTTGAGCAATTAGCTCATATGGGGATACAGCAAGTTGTAGTTAGTCCAGGTTCCCGTTCTACCCCTCTTGCGATGATTATGGCAGAACATCCAGCTTTAAATATTCACGTCCATATTGACGAGCGTTCTGCTGCCTTTTTCGCATTAGGCATCGCGAAAGTTTCTGGGAAGCCAGTCGCTCTCGTTTGCACATCTGGAACGGCAGTGGCCAATTATTACCCAGCAATCGTTGAGGCATATTATGCCCGTGTTCCGCTTGTCGTTGTTACAGCTGATCGGCCTCATGAACTGCGCGATGTCGGAGCGCCACAGGCGATTGATCAACTGCATATGTACGGTTCGTATGTAAAATGGTTCGTTGATATGGCTCTTCCAGAAGGGAGTGAGCAGATGATTCGCTATGCGGAAATGGTAGCTGCCCGTGCAGTATGTGTTGCATCATCTGTTCCGAAAGGCCCGGTTCACATTAATGTTCCGCTACGCGAACCGCTCGTTCCTAAAATCAACGAACCATTATTTTCGTCATCTTCTTCCGCTCGTGCTGTCTACAAAGGAAGTAAGCATCTGAGCGAAGACATGATCGATGAATTGTATGAACAGCTGCACAATGTCGAAAAAGGGGTAATTGTATGTGGAGATTTGCATGTAGAAGGGTTTTCTGAAGCGGTTGTTCAGTTAGCTGAAGCATTGCAATATCCTATTTTAGCTGATCCGCTCTCTTCCTTGCGAACAGGTGTACATGAAAAGCGGTTCATTATTGAATCGTATGATGCGATGTTAAAATGTGAATCGTTTATGAAACGGTTCGCTCCAGATGTAGTGATTCGTTTCGGAGCAATGCCTGTATCTAAATCGCTTTACGTTTGGTTACAACATCATAAACAAGCGAAACAAATTGTCGTCGATGAAGCAGCACAGTGGCGAGATCCGACATTATCACTTCATACGCTTGTTGAGGCAAATGAAGTGCAATTTTGTTATCAATTAGCTGAACGTGCTTTTGCTGCGAACCGTTCGTCACAATGGGTCAATGAATGGAAAAAAATGAATGAGCAAGCGAAGCGAATATTGTTGCAAGCAAAAGAAGAAGAGGCTATGTTCGAAGGAAGAGTGTTTATTGAATTATGTGAACTATTGCCTGATGGGGCGACTCTTTTCGTCGGAAACAGCATGCCGATTCGCGATGCGGATACATTTTTTATGTCATCGAATAAACGAATTCGCTTATTAGCCAATCGTGGGGCAAACGGAATTGATGGGGTTGTATCGAGCGCTCTCGGGGCAAGCTATGTTGCCCAACCGCTTGTGCTAGTCATTGGAGACTTGTCGTTTTATCACGATGTAAATGGTTTACTTGCGGCTAAATTACAAAAGCTACATGCGACAATCATCGTATTAAACAATAACGGTGGAGGCATTTTCTCCTTTTTGCCACAGGTGAATGAACGAAAGCATTTTGAACGGTTATTTGGAACGCCGACGCATTTATCATTTCACCATGTTGTCGACATGTATGACGGGCATTATGAAAAGGTAGAGACGTGGGAACATTTCCGTCAAGCGTTAACAAATGCATTTTCCCGTGAGACGTTAAATGTCATTGAAGTCCCTTCGTCACGCGAATATAATGTCAAAATCCATCAAAAATTGTGGAAAGATGTTTCCCAGGAAATGTGCAACTTGTTGAATAAAGGGGAATGGGCATGAAGTTTGTCATTCATGGGCAAACGTATTATGTAGAAATGTACGGAAGCGGGCAGCCGCTCTTATTGCTGCACGGCTTTACAGGCAGCTGTCGCACGTGGCATCCGTTTGTTGAAGCATGGGGCGAGCATATGCAATGCATAGCGATCGACATCGTTGGTCATGGACGGACAGATGCCCCTTCTTCTGTCGAGCGATATCATATTGAAACGGTCGCGAAACATATTGCTACATTGCTTGAGCAATTGGAAATAAAAAAAGCTCACGTCTTAGGCTATTCCATGGGTGGGAGGCTTGCGCTAACATTTGCGGTTCGTTATCCGCATCTTGTTCAAACATTAATATTGGAAAGCAGCTCCCCAGGATTAAAGACGGAAAAGGAGAGAATAAAGCGGCGCGAAGAAGATGAGCGATTAGCACAGTTTATTGAAAAACATGGGGTGGCGTCGTTTGTTGAGCGATGGGAAAACATCCCGTTGTTTTCTTCGCTCCAACGTCTTCCATTAGATGTACAACAACAATTGCGTGAAGAACGTCTGCAGCATCAAGCGATCGGGTTAGCGAACAGTTTACGTGGCATGGGAACAGGAGCCCAACCTTCTTGGTGGGACACGTTGCACCAATTGACAATGCCAACATTGTTGATTTGTGGAGAAAATGATGAAAAGTTTTGTCGAATCGCGTCAGAAATGGTACAATTATTACCAAACGGAACGCTCATTACCGTTCCGCATGTTGGGCATGTTGTGCATATTGAACAGCGTGAACGGTTTTGTACACTTGTTCAACAATTTGTGTTAAGAGGAGGCTTGTTGTATGGCGATTGAATGGATAAAAGAGAGGGAATATGAAGATATTTTATATGAAACGTATAACGGCATTGCGAAAATTACAATTAATCGCCCAGAAGTACATAATGCGTTTCGCCCGAAAACGGTCATGGAGTTAATTGATGCATTTGCTTATGCCCGTGACGACTCGAATATTGGTGTGATTATTTTGACGGGAGCAGGTGGCAAAGCGTTTTGCTCTGGCGGTGATCAAAAAGTGCGTGGGCATGGGGGATATGTTGGCGACGATCAAATTCCACGCTTAAACGTGCTGGACTTGCAACGTTTAATTCGCGTTATTCCAAAACCAGTCATTGCGATGGTCGCTGGTTATGCAATTGGTGGAGGTCATGTGCTACATGTCGTGTGTGACTTAACGATTGCAGCAGATAACGCGATCTTCGGACAAACAGGGCCGAAAGTTGGAAGCTTTGATGGCGGGTATGGGGCTGGTTATTTAGCACGTATTGTCGGCCATAAAAAAGCGCGTGAAATTTGGTATTTATGCCGCCAATACAATGCTCAAGAGGCGTTGGAAATGGGATTAGTCAACAAAGTTGTTCCGCTTGAGCAACTTGAAGAAGAAACGGTGAAATGGGCGGAGGAGATTTTAGAAAAGAGCCCGACAGCGATTCGTTTCTTAAAGGCTGCATTTAATGCCGATACAGATGGACTTGCAGGTATTCAACAACTTGCTGGAGATGCAACGCTTCTTTACTATACAACGGATGAAGCTAAGGAAGGACGCGATGCGTTTAAAGAAAAGAGAAAACCGGACTTCAAGCAGTTCCCGCGTTTTCCGTAAACACGACAGCAGCTTGATGTGTGCGCATCAAGCTGTTTTTTTGAAGGTGGTGTGAAGATGATTCCAAATTGGTTACGTCAACGTGCACATTTAACTCCGAATCGTGTAGCGCTATACGACGACACACAATCGATTTCATTTGCGGAACTTCATGAACGAGCGGTAAAACGGGCGCGGCAACTCGCGTATCTCGGTGTAAAAAAAGGTGACGTTGTAGCTGTTTTAATGAAAAATAGTGTGCACATGGTTGAAATTATTCACGCCATTCAATATATTGGAGCTATTGCTTTATTGCAAAATGTTCGGTTGTCAGTTGAGGAAGTAAGGTGGCAACTTGAACATAGCGGAGCCCGTTTCGTTATTTGTGATGAATCGTTTCCTGATGAACGAGCGGTCATATGGAATGAGTTTGTTCATATGGATGAACGAGATGGACAATGGCAAACGATGTACAATTTTGACGATGTGGCAACGATTATGTATACATCAGGAACAACAGGGAAGCCGAAAGGTGTCATGCAGACGTATGGGAATCATTGGTGGAGTGCGATCGGTTCTGTCCTTAACCTCGGATTGCGTGAAGATGATTGCTGGCTTGCAGCAGTTCCTTTTTTTCATGTTAGCGGTTTGTCCATTTTAATGCGTAGCGTGATTTATGGAATTGGAGTGTACATCATGTCTTCGTTTGATGCAAAGCGCGCGAACGAGTTCATTGCTCAACGGAACATAACGATCATGTCCGCTGTGAGTACAATGGTACAACAAATGGTTAAGGAATTGAAACAGCCGTATCCTTCGTCTTTTCGTTGCATGCTCATCGGTGGCGGTCCAGTGCCGGAGTCTTTATTGCAAAGGTGTGATCGTTTGAATATACCTGTATATCAAACGTACGGAATGACGGAGACAGCTTCCCAAGTTGCTACATTATCCCCGGAGGCGCGCCATAAGCATGGTTCAGCAGGAAAGCCGCTTTTTCATATGAACATTCGGATTGAAAAAGACGGGGAAATTATGCATGCAAATGAAGCGGGAGAAATTGTTGTCAAAGGCCCGAGCGTGATGAAAGGATATTGGCGAAATGAGCAGGCGACGGCCGCTGTTTTAAAAGACGGTTGGTTATATACCGGGGACATCGGATATATTGATGAAGAGGGATTTTTATATGTGCTCGATCGTCGCTCGGATTTAATTATTTCCGGTGGTGAAAACGTATATCCAGCTGAAATTGAATCCGTACTTTTGCAACATGAAGTTGTCAAAGAAGCGGGAGTGGTCGGTGTAGCAGATGAAACATGGGGACAAGTGCCATATGCGTTCGTTGTGTTAAATGATGAACACATAACAGAAGAGAAATTAAAGCAATTTTGTATGAATAAACTCGCAAAATATAAAGTGCCAAAACGAATTCAAGTTGTTGATCATTTGCCGCGCAACGCTGCGAACAAGCTGATGCGTCATGAGCTAAAAAAGTGGGTGAAACAATAAAGGAGGCAGGGGTGCCTCCTTTATTGATATCCTTTTGCTGTTTCTTTCGTAATTTTTTCTTTGAACAACTTGTAGCTCCAAAGTTGGTAACTAATGATGATAGGAACCATAACGATCGCAACACCGAGCATAATTTTTAAGTTTAGTTCGCTTCCCGCTGCTTCAAAAAGTGTTGTGCTATATTTCTCATCGATGCGCGAAGGAAGCATGTTTGGGAACATACCGATAAAGCCTGTTGCCATAAGTGTGAAAATAGTTAAGCAAATGTTTGCAAATGCAAGCCCGATTCGTTTTTGCCATACGAACAATAACATAAGCAACGCACATACGAAAGTAAGGGCAGGTACGATCCAAAGAATCGGAGCTTTCGTAAAGTTATCAAATAGTGTTGTCCGATTGCTTGTCGCAACAAAGAAAAGAGATAGTACGACAGCAGCGACAACAGAAGCTGGCCGTGCAATTTGATATGCTCGTTGTGCCACATCACCAACAGTTTTAATCATAATCCATAAAGCGCCAGATACAATGAATAAGCTTGTGAACAACAATCCACCTAATAGCCCATATGGATGTAACAAGCCGAGAAATGTTCCTTCATACCCCGAAGGTCCGATTTTTAAACCGTAAAATAAATTAGCAAAGGCGACGCCAAATAAAAGTGCTAAGGCAACACTACTAATTGTAAATGCCCACTTCCAACTTGTTTGCCAACGTTTCGACTCGTCTTTATGCATAAATTCTAATCCTGCTGCTCGGAAAAAGAGAGCGAATAAAATAAGCATCATTGGTGTGTACAAGAAGCTAAATAAGTCTGCATAAACGGCTGGAAACGCGGCGAATGTCGCCCCACCTGCTGTAATTAACCATACTTCGTTTCCGCCCCAAAAAGGTCCAACGGCTTCTTGAAGCTGATTTCTTTCTTGACGGTTTTTCGCTAAAAACGGGAATAACATTCCTGTACCGAGTGTATATCCATCTAAAACAAAGTAAACTGTCCAAATCAGCCCCCACAAGCCGAACCAAATGATCGCAACTGTTTCATGAGACATGTTGAACTTCCCCACCTTTCGTAGCTGTGGATGCATACGGTCCTTTTTTCGCATATTTCAACATTAAGTACACGTCAGCAATAAGCAAAATCGTATAAAACACGACTAAGCTGACGAGCGAGAAAAGGATTTGTGAGAGCGAGATTGGCGATACTGCCTCAGCTGTACGCATGAGACCATAAACAGTCCACGGTTGGCGACCGACTTCCGCAACGACCCATCCAGCATTAATCGCAACGTACGGTAACAAAACGGAATACATGACTACCTTTAAGAAGCGTTTTGATTCAATTAATTTATTTTTACGATACAAGTAAAACCCATACCAACATAAAGCGACGAAATATAGTCCGAGTGCGACCATTAATCGAAATGAGTAAAACACAATATTGACGTTCGGTCGTTCGTCTTTCGGAATTTGATCAAATCCAACGACTTTTCCATCAAACGAATGCGTATAAAAGTAACTTCCGAGCTTCGGAATCGTTAAAAATTCAACGATATTTCGTTCGTTTTTTGGATCCGGAATTTGAATAATATGAAAAGGTAACCCCTCTTTCGTTTCCCAAACAGCTTCTAGTGCTGCTCCTTTAGCAGGCTGCATCTTTGCCGCAAACGATGCTGATTTATGACCGATAAATGGTGTTGCTGTTGTCGCGATAAGACCTAGAATAAGTGCATACTTAAACGATTTTTCGAAAAATACGACATGCTGCTTACGCAACAAATGCCATGCGCTAACAGCCATCACAAAAAACGCTCCAACAATATAACAGCTAACGATTGTGTGCACAAACATATGCCAAGCATATGGATTCGTCACAACTTCCCAAAAGTTTTGTAGTTCGATGCGACCGTTTCTCTCAATATACCCGACCGGATTTTGCATAAACCCGTTTGCTGTAATAATCCAAAGTGCTGAAATGTTTGTACCGAGCGCAACCATCCAAATCGAGAACGCACGAAGCTTTGGAGAAATTTTGTCCTTCCCAAATAGCCAAATCCCCATAAATGTCGATTCTAAAAAGAAGGCAACGAGCGCTTCAATAGCGAGCGGAGAGCCGAAAATATCCCCCATATATTTTGAATACTCTGACCAGTTTGTGCCGAATTGAAATTCCATTGTAATGCCTGTGACAACCCCGAGAACGAAGTTAATTGCAAATAGTTTCCCCCAAAAGTCTGCCATTTGCCGATAAAGTGGATTTTTTGTTCGTACATGTTGTGTTTCCATCCATGCAATTAAAACAATAAGTCCAATCGTTAATGGAACGAACAAAAAATGATAAAAAACTGTAATGGCAAATTGAAAACGGCTAAGCAAAAGGACGTCGCTCATCTATCTCCCTCCAAGACGTTAAATATTTTTATATGTATAAGAGTAACCGCAACAAGTGAGAAAGAAGTGAGGGAAATGTTGCAAAGGTGTGACGATAATTTAAAAAAATGTGTCTATTTACTATGATTAACGTGAAAAAGAGAAACCTCCTTGCGATGGGCAAGGAGGTTATTTTCACTCGTTCGGTTGGAATGTTTTACAGTCCGTTTCTGTTGAGCTCGTCGCTATGGAGCCAGCATGGCTTACGATGTAAATGGCGTCTGCACTACATCGATTGTCTTGCGACCAAAACTGACAATTTTGTACTTCACAAAGTACATCTTTTGCCATGACCATTCCCTCCTTTCGATATGCTGATGTTAGTGTTGACAAAAGATTCACAAGGCATAACATGAAAAAACGAGCAAAAATAGTGAGAATTTTTATCATTAAATATTGACATAGATAATCATTCTCAATTAGAATGTAGTTGTGCAGTATAAAACAAAAAGTCGGAGGGAATGAGATGTCATCGTTATTAGTTGTTGGAGCTGATCATTTAGGAAACATTACTGATAAATTAAAAAGCTCAGGGTTCAAGGAAATTATTCATTTAGATGGAAGAAAAGTGAATATGGTGAAGCGACAAATTCCGGAGCACGTTGATATCGTATTCGTTATGACTGATTATATTAACCATAATTTAGCGAAAGTCATTAAACAAAAAGCGAAAGATCAGCATAAGCCGATTTATTTTGTGAAGCGTTCATGGAGCTCGATCCAAACGGTTATTCAACAAATGGGGGATGAACTAAGGGGGAGATGACATTGTGGCAATCGTTTTTAAATGACGTGCTAGCTTATCATTACAATATATCTCCATCTCATCGTTCATCGCTTACGTTGCTAAAAGGGATTGAACGGGCAACATCATCGTTTTCAATCGCTTCTTTTGACTCTCCCGTTACATATTATAAAACGATTGCGCAAATGACTGACTATTTGCTTCGTTTCGTTGCTCATGATCGGTCATTTGTTCATATATTTGACGAACGTGTAGCATTTATAACTGCATCTTGTACGTCTGAAACATGCGTTGTCCCATCATGTATGAATGTTTTCATTTTTGATTGCACCCCATCATTGCACGTATGTCGCCAATTTGAAGAACGGTTCGGACAAAAACCGAGAGCAGTGCGAATGTATTACGTCATGAAAAATCGTTTATTTCACGTCGTATTGAAAAACGAAGCATCTTTTACACACTTATTATAAAAAACCGGGCGACTACCCGGTTTTTTATAATTCATCAAATCCGTTTATATCTGTTGTTTTTGTGTATGACCGTGGGCGCGCTTCAAAAAAGTCAGTCTTTCCTAAGTTTACATTTTCGTCGCTAAACACGCGAATCCATGGCATACAATTTTCATCAGCATCGTATCGGTCATCTAGCCCAAGCATACGTAGCCGTTTATTTCCAAGATATTCGATATATTTTTCCATCTCTACTACATCAATCCCATCTATATCGCGTAACACGAAGCGCGACCATTCTACTTCATAACGGATCGCTTCATCGATGTAATCATATATCCATGCAGAAAATGATCCATCTTCATCAATATGTCGATTTTCCCATAATACAGCGCGAACAAGTTGAGAAATAAAGTAGCTATGGCATAGTTCATCTTTGTTGATATAGCTAATCATTGTAGATGTTTTTAACATTTTTTCATTTCTAGCCAAGTTATAGAAAAAGGCGAAACCGGAGTAAAAATTAATCCCTTCTAACACGAGTGAAGCGACAAGAGCCTGACAAAACGTTTCAACAGTTGGTTGTTCACGAAATGCTTCATATACGCGGATGACATGTTCATTTCGTTTATAAATATGTGGGTTCGTGCGCGCCATTTCAAAGGCGCGATGTTGCTCAGACAACTTTTCTATAGAAGCAAGAACGTAAGAATAAGATTGGTTATGAACGACTTCCTGTTGTTCAATAATGGAAAAAATAGCTTTTACGCTCGGATCTGTAATGTATTCTTTCATTGCTCCAATAAAGTTCGGCTGAACGGAATCTAGAATGGAGAGCAAACCGATAATGTGTAAAAATGCATCACGTTCACGTTCGCTTAAATGACGCCATTGTTTAATGTCATCAGACATGTTAATTTCAAATGGCGTCCAAAAGTTTCCAAGTAACATTTTGTATATATCATAAAAATGATTATATTTAATATCGTTCCAATTTAAAATGCCGCTTGCTTTTCCATTTATAATGCTTGTTGCTTTATTTGGATGCGACGGTTCCAACAATTTCACTTTCGTCAATAACAAAACGTTCGACCTCCTGCAATAGTTGTTGTACGAAAATAGCTGGCAAATGTTTTTGGTGACCGCGCGGCGATTGCTCGATTTTTAGCGTACCAAGTACCGATGTAACTTTTTGTAAATGGTACGCCATTTCATCGACAGCCCGGCAATAGTACGTCCACATTTGATCTCCTGTGCCAAACAGCGCCACAGGGGGCAAAGGAAGTTTTCGTTCTTTAATGAGAAAACGTAACAGTTTTCTCATCTCATCTGGAAGTTGTCCATTCCCCCACGTATATGAACCGAATAAAAGAAGGTGTGTTTCACGGATGAGCGACTCGATTGCAAATGCGTGTTGGACATCGATTGTTTTTACAGCATGTCCGTACGATAGAAAAGCTTGTTCAATCAAAAGGGCAACTTCTTTTGTGTTACCAGTTTTTGATGTATAACAAATAAGAACGTTCATTTGTTTCTCTCCCTTATGATGAGCAAACGTCGCATTCTTCAATTGTTACTGCTGTGCTACGAACGTAATATGTCGATTTCAATCGTTCTTTCCATGCGGTTAAGTGCAAGTCAAGAAGATCTTTTGCTTTAATTGTGTTGTATACATATAAATTAAAGCTTAAAGACTGATCGACATGTTTTTGTCGCGCTGCATTTTGACGAATGCTCATTTTTTGATCCACTTCGTAAGCGTTATCGTAATACCAATACGTTTTGGCGCATAAATCAGGTACGGTCACCGGAATTTTATAATTCTTCTTTTCTTCAAAATATAAACGGTTAAATACAGGGTCGCATGACGCTGTTCCGTTTGCTAAAACGGAAGTCGAAGCATTCGGTGCGGGTGCCATTAAATAGCCGTTTCGTACACCGTGCTTCATGACTTGTTGTTTTAAATCGTCCCAATCTAAATCATCATGTGATGTGTAACCACGAAGTTCAAAGTATGCGCCTGTATGCCAATCCGAACCCTCAAAAGCAGGATACGCTCCTTTTTCTTTCGCTAATTCCATGCTCGCTTTAATTGTGAGATAAGCGATTTTCTCAAATAATTTATCGGCAAATTGAACGCTTTCTTCACTATTCCACTTCATACCTTTTAACGCTAATAAATGATGCCATGAGAACGCTCCTAGACCAATTGCTCGATATTTTTTGTTCGTTATGACCGCCTGTAACACTTCGATACGGTTTTCGTTTAAGTCGATGACGTTATCTAACATGCGAACTTGAATAGGAATCAACCGCTCTAATACATCGTCTTGTACCGCACGAGCTAAATGAATGCTTGATAAGTTACATACGACAAAGTCGCCCGGTTTTTTATGGACAATAATTTCTCCATCTTGTGTGTATTCTTTTGTTACTGTAGTAGCTGACATATTTTGCATAATTTCGGTGCACAAATTAGACGAATAAATCATTCCTGCATGTTTATTTGGGTTCATGCGATTCGCTTCGTCGCGATAAAACATATACGGTGTTCCTGTTTCTAATTGTGATTTCATGATACGTTTCATAATTTCAATGGCAGGTACACGCTCTTTACTTAAATCAGGATGGTTGACACATTCTTCGTATTTTTCTCGGAATGAGCCTGAACCACGTTGTTCATCGTAAAAATCTTCAAGTCCTAATGGGTTTCCGCCTTTGTCTTTCCAACCCATCACTTGTTTCACTTCATGCGGGTCGAATAAATACCAATCCCCACGTTTTTCGACTTGTTCCATGAATAAATCAGGAATGCATACGCCGTAAAATAAGTCATGGCATTTTTGTCGCTCATCGCCATTGTTCAGCTTCGCATCTAAAAAGGAGAAAATGTCTTTATGCCAAACGTCTAAATAGACGGCAATCGAACCTTGACGTGTTCCTAATTGGTCTACGGATACCGCTGTATTATTTAATTGCCGCATCCACGGAATGACACCTGATGATACGCCTTTAAATCCTTTAATATCAGAATTTCTTGCACGAATTTTCCCTAAATATACACCAATTCCGCCGCCGCCTTTAGATAGGCGTGCAACGTCTGTATTCGATTCGTAAATGCCGATTAAGCTATCGTCGACTGTATCAATGAAACAACTCGATAATTGACCGTAAGATTTACCTGCGTTTGCATACGTTGGTGTCGCTACTGTCATATATTGATTAGATAGCGCCCAATACGCTTCTTTTACAAGCTCCATGCGCTTTTCTTTCTTTTCGTTAGCCATGAGTGTTAGCGCAATTGTTAAGAATCGCTCTTGTGGCAATTCGTAAATCTCGCCATTGTAGCCCTTGGCTAAATAACGATCAACTAATGTTTTTAAGCCGATATATGTAAATCTTTCATCTTTTTTCGGATCGATCCATGCGCTCGCTTCTTGTAACTCTTTTTTCGTATATTGCTCAAGTAAAAACGAATCGTAAATGCCAAAATCGCAGAGCGTTGTTTGCAATTCATAAAAGTAGCGGTATGTTTCGGATACATTGTAGCCGCGGTTTGTAGCTGCTTCATCGTATAGTTGTTGTAAATAGAGGCGAGCCGCTACAAATGTCCAATCTGGTTGTTCGACGGTGATTTCATCAAGTGCATTTAAAATGAGTTTGTTCATCATGTCGTCGTATTTTCGTGTGTGCGCAAGTGCACGCACGGTACGCTCGATGTACCGCTCACTTGATAAGTGTGGAAAGTCTTTGAAAATATGAGACAATAGCGTGCGAATCGTTTCTTCATTTACTTCAGTTCGTTCTTTTATGTGCATCATGTAAAATCCCTTCCCCTTATAAAATAAAAAACATCCGCTTTTGTTGAGCGGATGAAACGATGGAAAAAGGCATGCTTTCACCATCGTTTCATCTTCTCAATCCCCGAAGAATATGAAACGGTACAAGCAAGGCAGGTCTCCTGACTCGCGCTTCATCCTACTTTGGATTCCTTCCCATATATGCGCCACAAAAGCTGACATATACAGTGGTGTTGTTTCCATTTCGTCTGCGCACACAGTTGCGGGGACAGTTCTGGATTCGCACCAGATTCCCTATTAAGTCCGTTCGGACACCTTTGCTTGTCGGTTACAATTACAATATATAGTTATTATATTGTTTGTATATCACAATATGTTGTATGAAAAACGTTTACGTTTAAAACTATAGCGGAAAATTTCAACATTTGCAATCATTATTTTTCATCATTTGCTAAATAACGATGATCTTTCATAAACAGACGCCAAAAATAAAGGAAGCGCCATTAATTTTTCCGATTACTTCCATAAAACCTGGCCATAGAAGGGAGAGCTGCACTCCTGCAATCGTACCGGATGGAATGGCTACACCAAGCAAAATGGCGAGCGCTTTTGTCCAGCGATTAGCCATAAGAGCATAGTCGTTATCTTTCGTTTTTTGATACGTGAGTTCCGCAAGTAAAATCATAAGTGGAATGCCGACGCCCAGCGTTGCGAAAATAATATGAAACGCCATTGTAGTTCCAAACAACGTTCTTGCTGTTAATACGTGGTCCATACCGAAATGTTCATCCCTTTCCATACAATGTCGTTTCATAGTTTGATGTGAAAAGGGAAAAAATATACAAAAAAATAAAGCGACCGTCGTGGTCGCTTATTGCAATGCTTTTTTTAATGCTAATATGTTTTCATTCATAATCGTAAAGTAATCTTTGTTATTTTTTATATCATCGTTTGTACGTGCTTCTAGGTTATGAAGAATAAGCACGTCTGCTCCAATTTCATTTTTGACAACTTCAGCAATTTTAGAAGTGACATTTTGCTCAAAGAAAATGTAACGTATGTTGTTGTCTTTTGCGGTTTGAATGATTGAAGCGAGCTGCTTTTGCGATGGTTCATTTGTTGGTGACAATCCTGTTACACTTATTTGCTTGATGCCGTATCGTTTTTCCCAATAGCCGTATGCCGCATGAGCGACAAGAATATCATTTCTTTTCGCTTCCTTCATTAATTGCTGGAACTCACCATCGAGCTGTTCGAGCTGTTGTTTTAGCGAAGTAAAGTTTTGCTCAAAATTTTCTTTTGCTTCAGGCTTTAGCTGGATAAATGTTTGTTTAATCGTCTCAGCCATTTGAATGGAATAGATCGGATCGAGCCAGACGTGCGGATCTACATCGCCATGATGGTGCTCATCTTCATAGGTATGTTCATCTTCATAGGTATGTTCATCTTCATGGGCATGTTCATCTTCATGGGCATGTTCATCTTCATGAGTGTGTTCATCTTCATGGCTATGATTTGTTGGAAGTAGTTCCATCCCTTTCGTCGCTTCGACAAACTCCACTTTCTCATTTTGTAGCGTCTGAATGATCCGATCGACAAATCCCTCCATCCCTTGTCCGATGTAGATAAAAGCGTCCGCATCAGCAATTTGTTGCATCGTTTTTGCTGTCGGTTCATATGTGTGTGCATCTACACCAGGAGGGTATATGCTTTCGACTTGAACGTGCTCGCCACCAATTTGTTGTGCGAAATGTTGAAGCGGATATACCGTTGTATAAACGATAAGCTGATCGTTCTTTTCCTCACTTTTCGATTCGTCCATCTGTTCTTGTTTGGAACATCCAAACAATGTTAATGTACTCGCAAGTGCGATGGATAAAATGTTTTTTAACTTCATTATTCTCCTCCTTCTAAGAAAGAAAGATGTTTCCTTTCATCAGACAGATAACATCTTTCCCGTTCCTGTTTTATTATATCGTAATCGTTACGATTTGAAAACTATGAAATAGCCGTAAATGGTGGAAGTGGATCGACAAAAGTAGACCAATCTTCTTTCATTTCTTCGTCTGTTAACAGGCATGTATCGAGTGAGGAAGAGATGACCTTTTCATCCATATCGACGCCGATAAACACGAGTTCTGTCATACGATCTCCATATGTCTCGTCCCATTTAGCACGCAATTCAAGTTCTTCTTGCAACATTTGCTCGCGCTCATGCGGAGGGTACATAGCAATCCACTCACCTGCTCCTTGCAACATAATGGACGGACCAGCTTGTGAAAGAAGACCGCACATATTGTTGCGCGAGGCAAGCCAGAAAAAACCTTTCGCTCGAACGATTTCAACAGGCCAGTTTTCAAGCCAATGCATAAGCCGCTCAGGATGGAATGGACGACGGCGGCGATAGACGAAAGAAGAAATGCCGTATTGTTCTGTTTCCGGTGTATGTTCTTCATTTAGCTCTTTCATCCATCCAGCAGATTGGCTTGCTTTTTCAAAGTCAAATAAACGTGTGTTTAAAATGTGATGAAGCGCTACTTTTCCATATGTAGCACGAATGATGTTTGCTTCCGGATTCAATTTGCACAAAAGGGCTTCCAATTCGTCCGCATCTTCTTTAGAAATGCAGTCGACTTTATTTAAAATAATGACGTTTGCAAACTCAATTTGGTCAATTAATAAATCTACAACTTCACGTGTATCTGTTTCATCCACCGCCTGCTTGCGATCTAACAACGTTTCACCAGAAGCAAAATCATGCCAGAAGCGATTTGCGTCCACGACGGTAACCATCGTATCTAACCGACATGTTGACGTTAAATCGATTCCAAACTCTTCATCCATATATGTGAACGTTTGAGCGACAGGAATAGGCTCGCTAATACCGGATGATTCGATAACAATATAATCTATGTTTCCTGTCTTAACAAGTTTCTCGACTTCTTTCATTAAATCTTCCCGCAATGTACAACAAATACAGCCGTTTTGAATTTGCACAAGCCTTTCTTCTGTACGTGAAAATCCACCTTGTTTAATTAATTCCGTATCAATATTTACTTCACTCATGTCATTCACAATAACAGCAATTTTTAACCCTTCGCGATTGCTTAAAATATGGTTAAGCAACGTTGTTTTTCCTGAACCTAAATATCCACTCAATACCGTAACAGGCACTTTCATTTGTCATTCTCCTTTCATAAAACGTAATCATTACGGTTTATATTGTTTATCATAACGAAAAAAAAGAGAAAGAACAACTATTTTTGCTCTTTCTCAGGGACAGGATCAAACCCTCCAGGGTGAAACGGATGACATTTTAAAAGGCGTTTGATCGTTAAATAGCCACCTTTTAAAGCACCGAAGCGGCGAATCGCTTCTAATCCGTAGTGTGAACAAGTCGGGTAGAAGCGGCATGTTGGCGGTTTCAGAGGGGAAATGAAACGTTGGTAAAAACGAACGAGCAAAATAAATATGTATTTCATGAGATACACCTACCCCTATTTTTGTTTATTGTAACATAGTTGTTTGAAGCAATTCCAATAAAAAAAGATGAAAAAAGTTGGACTTTTGTGTATGATAAAAACGTGACAATTGAAAAAGAGGTGAGAAATATGCCTTCAGTAGAAAGCTTTGAACTGGATCATTGTGCGGTTAAAGCACCGTACGTTCGCCATTGCGGCGTTCATCAAGTCGGTAGCGACGGTGTTGTGAATAAATTTGATATTCGTTTTTGTCAGCCGAATAAAGAGGCGATGCAGCCAGCAGCTATTCATACGCTCGAGCATTTGCTTGCGGTACATATTCGCAAGCATGCCGAGAAGTATGACCATTTTGATATTATCGACATTTCCCCAATGGGATGTCAAACGGGCTACTATTTAGTAGTTAGCGGTACGCCAACAGTCGAAGAAATTATTGATTTGTTAGAAGCGACGATGAATGAGGCGTTAACCGTGACAGAAGTACCAGCCGCAACAGAAAAAGAGTGCGGTCAAGCAAAGCTGCATGATTTAGAAGGAGCGAAGCGATTGATGCGCTATTGGCTATCACAGCCAAAGGAAGAATTGAAAAAGGTGTTCGGTTAAAAAATAAAGGTTCAGGCGCGCTATACGTCTGAGCCTTTATTTTTTCAGTTGGCAATTTATCAGCTATGCTTTCGAAGCGGTAACTACCAATACAATGGTTACATGTCTCTCTACATTGTTCATGCAAAAACGTATCGTTTTCCAAAAAATTTTTTGTTTGTTATAATGAAAAAGGGGAAAGTTTATAATCGAGGAGGGAACAAGGATGAAAGAAAAATTAATTGACATTGTCAACAAACAAATTGCAAACTGGAACGTGTTATATGTAAAATTACACAACTACCATTGGTATGTGAAAGGGCCGCAGTTTTTTACGTTGCATACAAAATTTGAAGAGTTGTACAATGAAGCGGCACTACATATTGATGAGTTAGCAGAACGTTTATTAGCATTAGGTGGAAAACCGTTAGCGACGATGAAAGATTATTTAGCGGTAGCTTCTGTACATGAAGCAAAAGGAAATGAAACAGCGGAAGAAATGGTAGCGGAAATTGTTCGCGATTTTGAGACGATGACTGAAGAATTGAAAGCTGGCATGGACTACGCCGGAGAAATTGGAGATGAAACAACAGGCGATATGCTTTTAGGCATTCATCAAAGCTTAGAAAAACATATTTGGATGTTAAAATCTTTTCTCGGATAAGGCGGATTTACCGCCTTTTTTTGTATAAAAAAAGAATACCGACTCACACTAACCGTAAACGAACGGAAAAGAGGTGGGGCGATGAAAAAGACGTACTATATTTCGGTGGCGCGCGGTGAAATTTCGCAAGTAAAAACGGCTTCACCGTGGGATTTTCGCATTGAAGCGACGGACGAACAAATTATTCAGTTGCGTGAATATTTTGATGAGATGTATTCGTCGGATTGGCAATCATTTTGGCGTGCGCATGTGCCATATGTACAATATCATTATGACCGCCCGAATGACGGTTATGATCACGCGATGAAAAAAGTGTATGGACTTATTTATGAGCTTGGGGATGAAGAAGCCAAACAACAAATTGAAACGATGGGGATCATTGAACATTGAAAGCTGTCGCCAATTGTTCTGTATGGTACAATGAAGAAAACATGCAGTTGAGGGTAGACGGCGATGATTATATTTCAAGATTATTATGGATATGATGTTCGACTGTCATTTTCTGACCATCCTTTTTCACGACGTCCAAAACATGTTTTTGTCATTTGTCGTTACGGTAACCATTGGTTATTGACAAATCACGCAGTACGTGGGTTGGAGTTTCCGGGTGGCAAAGTAGAAGAGGGAGAGACGGCAGAAGAGGCAGCTATTCGTGAAGTAAGGGAAGAAACTGGCGGCATCGTTCAAAAAGTGACGTACGTTGGACAGTACGAAGTAAACCGCCCGAATGAAATGATTGTAAAAAATATTTACTTTGCCTATGTTAAATCTTTGGAACAAAGGGAGTCGTATTTTGAAACAAATGGTCCTGTGCTCATTGAGTATATACCAGATGATATAGCAAAAGATGAACGATTTAGTTTTATTATGAAAGATGGCGTATGGACGTATACAAAACAAGAGTTACAGCGGCGGGGAATGTTGTAAAACCCCACCGCTTTTTGACGTGTGGGGTTATGCGCCCTTCACTAATTTCTTTTCAAGCCAACTTACAAGTTGATACATGATGCTCGAAAGTAAAGCAATCATAAGTAAACTTAATAAAACGAGTGTGAAGTTAAACACCTGGAACCCGTAAATAATCATATAACCGAGTCCTTGTTTAGAGACGAGGAATTCACCAACAATAACACCGACCCAAGATAAACCGACGTTTACTTTTAACGTTGAAATGATTGTAGGAAATGAAGCGGGTAAAATAGCTTCTATGAACCATTGTCGCTTCGTTGCGCCGAATGTTTGGAGCACTTTTATATAATTTGCATCGACTTCTTTAAACGATGTATAGACGACAATGGTTGTAATGATGATCGAAATGATCGCTCCCATAGCTACAATTGATGTCATATTCGGTCCGAGTGCGACAATTAAAATTGGCCCAAGCGCCACTTTTGGCATCGCGTTTAAAATGACTAAATACGGATCAACGATTTTTGATACACGCGGAAACCACCAAAGCATCGTAGCGAAACAAACACCGATAATTGTACCAACGATAAAGCCGAGTACAGTTTCTGTCAATGTTACTGTTGTATGCGCAAGCAACGTATGATCGCGTAGTTTGGTAATTAACAAATGCCAAACTGAGGATGGCGAGCTGAACAAGAGAGGATCGATCCAGCGGAAGCGGCTCGCTATTTCCCATAAGCTAAAAAATAAAACCATAATCATTATTTGAAAAAGACGGACGATTCGTTTTTCTCGTTTTTCATGTGATAGATGTTGATCATATATGCGTTGTAACCATTCATGTTTGTTCAATGTTCTCTAACTCCTTCCAAATCATTTGAAAGAGCGGTGGAAAATCTGGATGTTGGCGAGCTTGAAACGGTGTGCATGCTTTTAATGAATCTGGAACGGTAACGATTTTTTGAATTTTTCCCGGCCTTGCGGTAAATAAAACGATGCGATCGCTCATCGCAATAGCTTCGCCAATATCGTGCGTGACGAGAAGGGCAGTTTTTCGATATTGTTTTAACGTCTCCCATACGAGGTCTTCAAGCTTCAGTTTTGTTTGATAATCAAGCGCTGAGAATGGCTCATCGAGCAATAATATTTTCGGATCGGTTGCGAGTGTTCGTACGAGTGCGGCGCGCTGGCGCATCCCCCCAGATAATTCATTCGGATAGCGGTCGTCGACGTCACGCAACCCGATTTGGTGTAAAAGAGCGAGTGTTTGTTTTTCTGTTTTCTCACTATATTTTCCAGTTAGCTTTAATCCGAGTGTGACGTTTTGTTTGATCGTTTTCCAAGGGAACAAATAGTCATGTTGTAGCATATATCCGATCGTTTGACGCATGGTGTATATTTCTTTTCCTTCAATCAACACTCGTCCTTTTGTCGGTTCAATCAATCCAGCAATGATGGAAAGGAGCGTCGTTTTTCCGCAGCCGCTCGGGCCAAGAAAGGAGAGAAATTCTCCCCTCTCGACATTTAGCGACAAATGATCAAGAGCCAATACGGCGGACTGATTCGTGACGTAGGCGTGCATCACTTGATCAACCGTTAAAATGGGCATTATGTTCACCTCTTTTTCGCATTTTCGGCAAACGATGTATTGACTAAAATAGAGTGATCGACGTACGACGGTAATTCATTTGCATCTTTCATGATGTTTTGCAGATGGTTCCACTCTTCCTCATCTAAAATCGGATCTGTAGCGTATGAGCCTTGTTTTTTATAGCGATCGACGACTTTTTCAATGAGCGCGACATCCGTATTTTCAAAGTACGGTTGAATGACTGTTGCAATCTCTTTGGCGTCATGTGTTTGCACCCATTGTTGAGCTTTATAAAGAGCTCGTGTGAATTTATCAATCACATCTTTATTTTTTTCAATGAAGCTTTGTTTCGCCATAAATGTTGTGTATGGGAGATGGCCAGACTCTGTTCCAAATGAGGCGACAATATATCCTATTCCTTCTTGTTCAAATATGCTAGCAGTCGGTTCAAATAGCTGTACGAAATCGCCTGTTCCGCTCGCGAACGCATTAGCAATATTCGCAAATTCAATATTTTGAATAAGGTTTAAGTCTTTATGCGGATCAATTCCGTGCTGTTTGAGCACATACTCTCCAACCATTTGTGGCATGCCGCCTTTTCTCTGTCCTAAAAATGTACTTCCTTTCAATTGATCCCATGTGAAGTTTGCAATCGGTTCGCGTGAAACTAAAAATGTTCCGTCTGTTTGTGTCAACTGGGCAAAGTTGATGGCCGGATCAACAGCACCTTGGCTATATACGTAAATGGACGTTTCCGAACCGACGAGCCCAATATCTGCTCCGTTCGATAAAAGGGTCGTCATCGTTTTATCACCGCCCCACGTTGTATTTAGCTCAATATGAATCCCTTCTTCAGCAAAAAAACCTTTTTCAATGGCAACATATTGTGGTGCATAAAAAATGGAGCGGGTTACCTCTGCAACGCGCAACGTTTTTACATCATTTGATGAGCAAGCTGTAAGTAAGAACATGAAAATAATGAACAAAAATCCCCATTTTCGCATGCATTTCCCCTCTTTCCTTTCGTTTGCTTTATCGTATGCGCCTAACGAAAATGTGTGAATTCCCTAAAAAGAAAACCGTCGAGCATACATAGCTCGACGGTTTAGTTAATCGAATGCAAGGCGATTAATTCATATGTAACGATCGTTGTCCCGTTTTCAAGAACGAGTTTTTTGACGACAGCTTGTCCTGTCACTTCTCCGTGCTTTGTCCGTCTTACTTCTAAAGGAACATCCATTGGATATAAGCGATACCCTTCCTTCTCCAAAATAAATAAGTTATGCTCGATCCGTTTTTCCTTTCCGTTTGTGACAATCATCGTTTGTACTTCTAATGGCATGCCCATGTATTTCACCCCATACTGTGCGCTTTTACCTTCATTGAAACATATTTATTATGAATGTACAACTACATCGTATATGTTTATACCAAATAGTAAAAATAAATCATATGATCAGGTAATAAATTTTGTTGACAGGACGAGAATGTAAATGATACGATGGCAGTAAGCTTAAAAGAGAAATGTATCAATATTCGTTTCTTTTAAGTGAAGTTTTTACGTATGAGGGGAGTTTTTTATTACATGAAACAATTTCATTCATTCGGGTGGTATGCAGCTCGTATTGCTCCGTATTTGCCCGAAGAAGCATTTCGTCCTGTTCCGTCTCGATTGTTTGGTGGGCTTGCTTACATGTTCGTTTTAGTCAGTAGCATTATGACGATTTCTCTACTTGATCTTCATTGGGCGTGGAACGGATTGCTTTCTATCGTTATCGGTTTTTGTTTTGCGGGTTTAGGTTTTCTAGGGCATGAAATTTTGCACGGGACAGTTGTCAAACGGGCATGGCTTCGTGATTTGTTAGGAGGGATTGCCTTTTTGCCGCTTTGTACAGGACCGAAGCTGTGGAGAAAGTGGCATAACGCCACACACCATGTGCATACACAGCATGAGGAGCTCGATCCTGATGCATGGCCGACGATCAAACGTTTAGCTCAAAGTCGTTTTCTCCGTTGGATTTATCGTATTCCGTTTCCTATTCGTGCGTTTTTCTCGTTTTTGTCATTAGCAGGGATGTTTACCGTTCATTCGCTTCATATGCTTCTTCATTTTTGGAAGGAGTTTGAGCGCGGAAGTCGTCGTGCTGTATTTTGGCAGTTTGTATTGCCATGGTCGGTATGGATTGGTTTGCTTTTTGCGATTGGCATTGAGAAATGGATATTCGCGTTTGTTCTTCCTTTGCTAATTGGCAATGCGATTGTTATGGGATACATTTCAACGAACCATCGTTTAAATCCGCTCGTTCCGGTCAACGATCCGTTAGCGAACAGTTTAACAGTTATCGTTCCGAAGTGGGTAGATGTGTTACATTTTAACTTTTCCCATCATACAGAACATCACTTATTTCCAGCGATGAGCTCAAAATATTATCCGTTAGTGAAGCAATATATTAAACAACTATGGCCGGATCGTTATCATGAAATGCCGATGACAAAAGCGTTAATTGCGCTATGGAAGACGCCACGGCTTTATCATGAACAAACGGAGCTGATCGAACCACGCGGGGGGCACGTGTACGGAACGCTTGGAAACGGATTAAATATAGATGACATTTCGGATAAAGGGAAAGAAGAAGATATCACTATAAAAAAAATAGCTAAGCAAAAATAAAGCGTCGCGTGCCGGCGCTTTTCTTATATGTTGAGAGACGTGGCAAAATACGCCACGCCTTATTTTTTCATTGTAACATGAGGGGGAGTTTCAAATGGTGTTCGTGTAAAAACGGTTCGTTCGTTAATATTGCTTCTGTTTGACCGTCATATACGATCGTTCCATCAGCGAGTACAATTGTTCGTTCACAACATTCAAGCACAAAGTCAAGATCATGTGTTGTAACGACTCTTGTGTGAGGTAATGATCGAACGAGTTGAATAAGCGCCCGTCGTGCTTTTGGATCTAACGCAGCTGTTGGTTCGTCCATGAGCAATATGTTCGGTTTCATCGCAAGGATAGTAGCGAAAGTGACGAGACGTTTTTCCCCTTCTGAAAAAAAGAGTGCTTGAATAAACAAAATGACTGCCAAAGTTAAAAACGCTGCATACGGATCGAGCAACGCTGCAAGCAGCAATCCGTCGTCTAAATGTCCACTTGACCCTGTACCCGGGATGCAAAGTTAATCATTTGCGCCGCAAATACAAATGCTCCGAGCACCCCCATAAGAAGTAGCTTTTTTTCATCCGCTTCGATGTTTAACTTTTTTAATGAATAGCTTGCTATTCCCGCGGTAGCCCCCACATCGCTATTCCTACCGCAGGTGAAATAAGCGCATCTGACATATGCACCATAAATCCCCCCCCTTATGTCTTATTATAGGGGATATGTATCATTGAAAGTCATTTCATTTTTCTTTTTCGTTTTCGTTTGGTTGTGATACAACGTTTCTTTTTTTGTCACAAATCCCGGTTTTATCTTTGTCGTTTGTGCGAGATGACAAAAATGAAAAAGCTGCCGATGAATAGGCAGCTTTTTTTGTTATGCAATTGGTCCACCGAGTTGTTCAATACGCGGATCAACATTCGTAAATTTTTTAAAGTTTTCGCGGAATTTAGCCGCGAGTTGTTTAGCTTTTTGTTCGTATGCTTCCTTGTCTTCCCATGTGCTCTTTGGCTGCAACACTTCATCAGGGACACCTGGGACATGGAGAGGAATATGCAAACCGAAAATTGGGTCTTGAACGGTTTCGACGTTGTTTAATTCTCCTTCTAACGCTGCTTTCACCATGGCGCGCGTATAAGATAGCTTCATTCGCTCGCCAACCCCGTATCCACCACCGGTCCAACCTGTGTTTACTAAAAATACTTGAACGCCATGGGCATCGATTTTTTGCCCGAGCATCTCCGCGTAACGCGTTGCAGGAAGCGGTAAAAACGGTGAGCCAAAGCATGTAGAAAACGTTGCTTCAGGCGATGTTACTCCGCGTTCCGTACCAGCGAGTTTGCTCGTGTAGCCGCTTAAAAAATGGTACATCGCTTGTTCTTTCGTTAGTTTGCTAATTGGTGGCAATACACCGAACGCATCTGCTGTTAAAAAGACGATTGTATGTGGATGACCCGCCACGCTCGGTTGAACAATATTGTCCATCGCTTCGAGCGGATACGCAGCGCGCGTATTTTCGGTAAGTGTCGCATCATCGTAGTTTGGTATGCGCGTGTCTGGATCGATGATGACGTTTTCTAATACAGAGCCGAAGCGAATGGCATCGAAAATTTGAGGCTCTTTTTCGCGCGATAAATTGATGCATTTTGCATAGCAACCGCCCTCGATATTAAAGACGCCGTTGTTCGACCACCCGTGCTCATCATCGCCGATTAAGCGACGGCTTGGATCGGCAGAAAGAGTCGTTTTTCCTGTGCCGGATAAACCGAAAAAGAGTGCGACATCTCCTTCTTGCCCTACGTTTGCTGAGCAGTGCATCGGGAAAATTCCTTGTTCTGGTAATAAAAAGTTCATTACAGAGAAAATAGATTTTTTCATTTCGCCAGCATACTCTGTTCCACCAATGAGCACTGTGCGACGTTCAAATGAGATGATAATAAACGTTTCTGAACGTGTGCCGTCTACAGCTGGATCAGCTTTAAACGTTGGAGCAGAAATGATTGTAAATTGCGGCTCGTGCGTTTTTAGTTCCTCTGCTGTTGGACGAATGAATAATTGATGAGCGAATAAATTATGCCAAGCAAACTCATTCACTACTTGAATAGGTAAACGATAAGCTGGATCGGCACCCGCAAAACCGTTAAATACGAACACTTCTTTTTTTGTCATTAAATAATCAACGACTTTATTGTAAAGACGATCAAACACTTCTTCAGAAATTGGCTGATTAACTGTTCCCCAGTCAATTTTATGTTTAACAGATAATTCTTCAACGATATATTTATCTTTTGGGGAACGGCCTGTATATTTTCCGGTCGTTGCGCAAACAGCACCGGATGAAGTGAGAATGCCTTCTTGACGAGTTAACACTTTTTCTACTAATCGTGGTACAGATAAGTTATGAAAAACCCCATCCCTTTGCAAGAGTGTTGATAATTTGTTTGTCAGTTCAATGGAATTCATTGGACAAAACCTACCTTTGTTTGATTTATTCTTCATGTAAAAAAGTATAACACATTTTAATAAATAATCCATACTAATTCGTGTATTTTTCTTGAATTTATTTTCAAGATCATTGTGGCATAAAAAACATTGACTCGTTTCATACAGATATGATATGATGCTGAAATGAACGGATACTCTTATCCCGAGTTGGTGGAGGGGGACAGGCCCGATGAAACCCAGCAACCGTCACATGCGTGAAAAGGTGCTAACCTGTGGCAAGGGGACGCCCTTGAACGATAAGAGTGAAAGGCGCAGACAAATGCAAAAACCTTTCCTCTGAGGGAAAGGTTTTTTTCACGATAGACCATAATAAGAGGGATGAGTACCGTATCATTTGCCATTATACTGAGGAGGAATGTTTAAATGCCTAAACGTCGTCTGTTTACATCTGAATCTGTAACGGAAGGGCATCCGGATAAAATTTGCGACCAAATTTCCGATGCGGTTTTAGACGCGATTTTAGCAAATGATCCAAACGCGCGTGTTGCATGCGAGACGAGCGTAACGACAGGACTTGTTTTAGTGAGCGGAGAAATTACGACATCTACATATGTAGATATTCCGAAAATTGTTCGCGACACGATTCGTGAAATTGGCTATACCCGTGCGAAATACGGTTTTGATGCAGATACGTGCGCCGTATTAACGTCAATTGATGAGCAATCACCAGACATTGCGATGGGTGTTGACAAAGCGTTAGAAGCGCGTGAAGGACAAATGACAGACGAAGAAATTGAAGCGATCGGTGCAGGGGACCAAGGATTAATGTTTGGCTTCGCGTGCAACGAAACGAAAGAGCTTATGCCGCTTCCAATTTCGCTCGCCCATAAACTTGCGCGCCGTTTATCAGAAGTGCGTAAAGAAGACATTTTACCTTACTTACGTCCGGACGGAAAGACGCAAGTAACGGTCGAGTACGATGAAAACGGTAAGCCTGTGCGCATCGATACGATCGTTGTTTCTACACAACATCATCCAGAAATTACACAAGATCAAATTGTGCGCAATATTAAGGAGCATGTCATTAAGCCTGTCGTTCCAGTAGAATTGATCGACGAAAACACAAAATACTTCATCAACCCAACAGGTCGCTTCGTAATTGGTGGTCCACAAGGCGATGCAGGTTTGACAGGACGTAAAATTATCGTTGATACGTACGGCGGTTATGCTCGTCACGGCGGTGGAGCATTCTCAGGAAAGGATCCAACAAAAGTGGACCGTTCGGCAGCATATGCCGCTCGCTACGTAGCGAAAAACATCGTTGCAGCAGGTCTTGCGGATAAATGTGAAGTGCAGCTAGCGTACGCGATCGGTGTTGCGAAGCCTGTATCTATTTCGATTGATACGTTCGGAACAGGTAAAGTATCTGAAGATATTTTAATCGAAGTTGTTCGCAATAACTTTGATCTTCGCCCAGCAGGCATTATTAAAATGCTCGATCTCCGTCGCCCGATTTATAAGCAAACAGCAGCTTATGGTCACTTCGGTCGCACGGACATTGATCTTCCTTGGGAGCGTACAGATAAAGCGGAAGCATTAAAACAACAAGCGTTACAGTTAGCGAAGTAAGCAAGAGAAAGAGGGTTGCATCATGTAACTCTCTTTCTTTGCTAAAAAAGTGGGGTGGCATAATGTGTGGATTCGTTGGTTGCATTTATGATCGACCGAAGCAAGCATGTGATGAATGGAAAAAGACGTTCCAACAAATGAATGATATCATTACTCACCGCGGACCAGACGATGAAGGATATTTTTTTGATGAGCATGTACATTTCGCATTTCGACGTTTAAGCATTATTGATTTAGAAGCAGGCCATCAGCCGCTCTCATACGAAAACGACCGATACTGGATCATTTTCAATGGAGAAATTTACAACTATATTGAACTGCGTGCACAGCTCGAGCAGAAATATACGTTTGCGACGCACTCAGATACGGAAGTGATACTAGCGTTATACGCTGAAAAAAAAGAGGCATGTGTGCAACAATTGCGCGGTATGTTCGCTTTTGTTATTTGGGATAAAGAAGAAAAAACGGTATTTTCTGCGCGCGATCCGTTCGGAATTAAGCCATTTTTTTATGCTGCCCAAGATGATCGTTTCCTCGTTGCTTCGGAAAAGAAAAGCCTTTTGTTAGCAATAGACGGGGATATTAACAAAGAAGCACTTCACCATTATTTAACGTTTCAATATGTTCCAGAGCCGTTGACGATGACGACAGGTGTTTATAAGCTAAAGCCAGGTCATTACATGGTAAAAAAAATCGGCGAACAACCGACATTTGTTCGCTATTTTACTCCATCGTTCACGCCGACAAATCAATCGGAAGAAAAGTGGATTGCCGATATTCGAAACGCTCTTATGAAGTCTGTTGAAGTGCATATGCGCAGCGATGTACCAGTCGGCTCTTTCTTATCTGGGGGAATCGATTCTTCGCTCGTTGTCGCCGTGGCGAAACAATTTCATCCTCATCTTGAGACGTTTTCAGTCGGGTTTGCTCATGAAGGATTTAGTGAGATTGACGTAGCAAAGGAAACAGCTGAAAAGCTAAATGTTCGACATTATAGCTATATAGTTTCCCCGGAAGAATATGTACAACATCTGCCGCACATTATGTGGCACATGGATGATCCTCTCGCTGACCCAGCAGCTGTGCCTCTTTATTTTGTTGCTCGTGAAGCAAGAAAGCGCGTTACCGTCGTATTATCAGGTGAAGGGGCAGATGAACTGTTTGGGGGATACAATATTTACCGTGAACCACATTCGTTACGTTTCTTTACCTATCTTCCGAAGCCGATGAAGCACATATTGCGCGTACTCGCCCGTCTTCTTCCAGAAGGGATGAAAGGAAAGAGCTTTATTGAGCGTGGTACGACGCCATTACGCGACCGATATATTGGCAATGCGAAAATGTTTGAGGAGAAAGAAAAAGCTCTTATATTGAAAGAATATAAGAGTCATTGGGCATATACGAGCATCACGAAACATTTGTACGATGAAACGTCTTTGTATCATCCGGTCGAACAAATGCAATATGTCGATTTGCATACATGGTTATGCGGTGACATTTTATTAAAGGCTGACAAAATGACGATGGCTCATTCCCTCGAATTGCGCGTCCCATTTTTAGATAAAGAAGTGTTCGATGTTGCTAAGCATATTCCTGCTCATTTGAAAACGAAGAATGGGACGACGAAGTATATATTGCGAAAAGTGGCAGAAGGACTTGTACCAGATCACGTATTATACCGTAAAAAACTCGGTTTCCCTGTTCCGATTCGCCATTGGTTAAAAGATGAATTGTACGATTGGGCAAAAACGACGATTCAACAAAGTGAAACGGATGACGTATTCCATAAGCATGTTCTTTTACAGTTGCTTGATGAGCATGCGACAGGAAGAGCTGATTATAGTCGGAAATTATGGACGGTGCTTATGTTCATGATTTGGCATGCCGTATACGTAGAGGAGAAGTATGATTTCTTCAAAGAACACGTTGCTATCCGCTCTCATGCGTAACGAGAGTGACGCGTGTGAATGACTTGCTCGTAGTGGGAAAGAAGTTCGCTGAATATGTTTTCCCAGTCTTTCGTCTGGGCATATTCGCGAGCGGCTTTCCCCATTTGTTTTCGCTCCTGTTCACAAAATAGCGGAAAATGAAGCAATACCAAATAGCGTACCGAGCATACAACCGGCAAGCACATCAGAAGGGTAATGAAGCCCTAAGTAAATGCGCGACACGGCAACGCTAACGGCAATAGGTAAAAGACAAACAGCAAGCGCTGGAGCGTATAGTAAAAACGGAACGATGACAGAAAACGCGGCTGTTGTATGTCCAGAAGGAAATGAATGATCGGTTAATGGATTTTTTGTTACTCGCGTATGGCGAAGGGAAATATAAGGTCGTTTACGTGGGTACATTTTTTTCATGACTGCCACAGGGATATGACTAAAAGCTAATGCAGCAGCACTCGCTATGGCGGCATCTCGCCATTCATCCTGCAGCAGCCAAATGGCTAACAAGACGGCTGTAATTGAAAAGGTTGCTCCCCCGACATGTGTAATGGAACGAAAGTATATATTCAACCATTTGTGGTCGAAATAACGATTAATGCTGTAAAATAATTTACATTCCCAATCGTACCACTTTTGCAACATAAGCCATTCCCCCTAACTTTATGATAAAATACGTGTGTTAAGTAAATAATAAAACAATGTAAAAATACCACGCTTATTTGCTGCGTGGCTTGCTAGCTTGAAGCGTCTTGTAATATTGTCCTTTTTCTACGTACTCACGGCGAATGCGAGCCATTTCGCGCTCGTCTTCTTCTGTTAATGGCCGGATTACTTTTGCTGGGCGTCCGAACGCAAGGGTGCGTGGCGGTATTTTCTTTCCTTGTGGAACGAGGCTACCTGCACCGATAAAAGCACCTTCACCAATTTCGGCGCCATCCAAAACGATCGACCCCATACCAACAAGGGCGCCTTTTCGCACGATTGCGCTATGTAAAATGACTTGATGACCAACGGTAACATCATCTTCAATGATGAGCGGATTGTTTGGACTTTGATGCAGGACAGAATTGTCTTGAATGTTCACACGATTGCCGATGATCGTTGGTGCAACATCTCCACGAATGACGGTGTTGAACCAAATGCTCGTTTCTTCTCCGATCGTTACATCGCCTGTAATAGTAACGTAATCTGCAATAAAGGCGGAAGGTGCAATGTTTGGTGTATGTTCTTTATATGGATAAATCATTTCACTCGTCCCTTTCAGTTCAATTTGTTATATTTAGTGTACAAATTTTTCGTCTATTCGTAAATATAAAAAGGAGGGGAAGTATATGTGGAAATGGGAAGGAGAAAACGCAAAAGGAACGATCGTAATCGTTCACGGTGCCGCTGAACATCACGGTCGGTATAAATGGCTTATTGAAATGTTTCGCACGCACGGTTTTCATGTCGTTGCGGGAGATTTACCAGGACAAGGAACGACGTCGCGCAGTCGAAGAGGACATATCGATTCATTTGACGAATATATCGAAGCAGTTGCAAGCTGGGTGCATGAAGCAAGCGTGTATGAACAGCCAATTTTTTTACTTGGTCACAGTATGGGGGGACTTGTTGTCATTCGCACATTACAAGAAAAACGTCTTCCTGTGCGCGGCGTTATTTTGTCTTCTCCTTGTTTAGGGCTTGTTCATTATCCATCGAAAGCACTTGAGATCGCCTCGCGCATTTTAAATGTTATTCATCCGAAAAAGCGATTTCCATCGGGGTTAACGGTAGAAATGGCGACTCGAAACGAAGAAGTGCGAGAAATGGATAAAAACGATTCATTGTATGTCACAAAGGTGTCTGTGCGTTGGTATCGTGAGTTAGTGAAAGCCATTCGTGTCGCCCATGAAAAAATTGCCGACTTACGAGACGTGCCAATACTCGTCATGCAGGCGGGGGATGATAAAATTGTCGATAAACATGCAGTCAAATCATGGTTTGATCAGTTGACGGTGAGCGAAAAAGTATATAAAGAATGGCCGAAACTATATCATGAAATTTTTAACGAACTTGAACGTGAACAAGTATTTTTATATGCCCATACGTTTTTAACTTTGCAGTTGCAAAGGGGTGAGATGATTGAACGTGCCAACCAATCCTTTTAGTTTAATGCGCGCTGTATATCGTCGTGTATTTCCGCTTGTGCATCGCGAATTAGCTGTTTGGAAAAAAAGAGCTCAAGCTATTCCGAATGAAGAATTGCGAAAACAAGCGTTGGCGAGCATCGCAACAAAAACGTTCCATTGTGAAGGGGGAGCTATTTTATCGTTGCTTTCAGGGAAAGAATTGGAGCGGTGTGTTCGCTTTATCGTCGCTTATCAAACGATTAGCGATTATTTAGATAATTTATGCGATCGGAGCACGTCGCTTGATCCGAACGATTTTCGCGCATTGCACGATTCGATGATGCACGCATTAACTGTCGGAGCAAAAAAAGAGGCGTATTATCGCTATCGGACGGAGCAAGATGATGGTGGGTATTTGCACGCTCTTGTCGATACGTGCCAAGAAACGTTAGAAGGAGTTCGTCATTATGAGTTGATCGCTCCATTTTTACACGAGCTCGCATCATATTATTGTGATTTACAAGTACATAAACATGTAAAAAAAGAGGAGCGAGTCCCTCGACTTAAACAATGGTTTGCTCAATACGAAGCATCGTTGCCGAAAATGGAATGGTATGAATTTTCCGCTTGTTCTGGCTCAACGCTCGGCATCTTTTGTTTAGTTGCTTACGCTTGTAATGATGCGTTCGATCAGCGTCTTGCACAACGTGTGCGCGACAGCTATTTTCCGTACGTACAAGGGCTGCACATTTTGCTTGATTACTTCATTGATCAAGAGGAAGATCGGCAAGGTGGGGATTTAAATTTTTGTTTTTATTATCCGAATGAGGAGGCGCTATTTGCCCGTTTGCGTCATTTCATTGAAGAAGCAGATCGCCATATTGCACAGTTGCCACATCGCGAATTTCATCGCTTCATTCATCGTGGTTTGCTCGGATTATATTTATCAGATGAAAAAGTACACGAGCAAGAAGGTATTCATAAGCTAGCGAAACAATTGTTGCGTTCCGGTGGCATGACGTCCCACTTCTTTTATTGGAACGGCAGAATGTATCGAAAATGGCAAAAATGGATGTATGCGTGAAGAAAACGGGTGTATAATGGAAGAAAAGAAGAGAGGGATGAATATGTCGTTACCTCGCTTTTCACACGTCACGTATGAACAATATCTAATTATGCGTCAACATAGTGATGAAAGATTAGAATATATTGATGGCGTCGTTTATATGACACCTTCACCGAGCATCCAGCATCAACTCGTATCAAGCAATCTTCATACAATATTCGGGAGTTATTTGAAAGGAAAGACATGTAAAGTATTTGCCGCCCCTACGGATATTGAGCTAGTGAGTGAAACATGTTCTGAAAGAAAGCTCGTCATTCCTGATTTAAGCATTATTTGTGATCAAACCGGATTTACAGACACAAAATATGTCGGTGTTCCGACGTTAATTGTTGAAATACTCAGTCCTTCGAATCAAGCGTACGATTTAGTGACGAAGTTTAATTTATATATGGAATATGGTGTAAAAGAATATTGGATTGTCAATCCAATGAAACAAGCCGTGACCGTTTATGTATTAAATGAAGATAGGCTATACGAGCAGGCGGATATTAAAGTAAGTGTTGGAACTGTTCAATCTGTTTGCTTTCCAGGTTTGTTTGTTCATTTAGAAGAAATATTTCACTAACAAAGCAAAAGTAGCGATAGGGAAGACCGATCGCTACTTCTTACCTCTTCTCAATCGCGACGATAAACGGCGGATGATTGATTTGATTCATAAATTCGTATCGAATGACGTGTGCGCGTTGTTGATCGATTGTTGAAACGTATTGTAAAAGAGCATCACGCTCGATTGCTCCTTCGGGATGACCATGATAAATGACGAGGACAATGATTCCTTCCGGAGCTATGATCTCAAGCAATTGTTCGATGGCAGCAATCGTTGAGTTTGGTTTTGTAACAATTTGTTTATCTCCCCCAGGCAAGTAGCCGAGATTAAACATCGCGCCGGTAATGCGTCCTTTATATTGGGAAGGGATATGTGTATGAAGTTCCGCGTGGCTCGCTTGTAGGAGCGTGACCCGTTCTTCCATACGATGTTCACGCAGTCGTTTTGTTGTGTTTTCAATTGCTTGTGCTTGAATATCGAAGCCGAACACATGCCCAGACGGCCCGACACGTTCAGCTAAATAAAGCGTATCATGACCGTTGCCAACCGTTGCATCGACGACGATATCTCCCTCTTTGACAGCTAAGTCGATGAGCGAGCGCGCAAACGGCAAAATGCGCATGAGTTTCATCATCTTTCTCCCTTTCGTACATATTTTTTCCCTTGATAACTATTACGTCGCTCTAATTCGGCATTGATGGCGTTTAACACTTCCCATTTGTTGACGCTCCACATCGGACCGATCATTAAATCGATCGGACCGTCTCCTGTAATACGATGAACGATCATCTCTGGCGGCAATACCTCTAGCTGATCACAAACGAGTTGCACGTATTCGTCGAACGTTAAAAAGCGAAGCATTCCTTTTTCATATTGCTTCACCATCGGAGTTCCTTTTAGCAAATGTAGCAAATGAATTTTAATGCCTTGCACATCTAAATGAGCGACCGTTTTTGCTGTTTCCATCATCATGTCGTACGTTTCAAGCGGTAATCCGTTAATAATATGGGCGCACACGCGAATGCCGTGTTTGCGTAGCTTTCGCACCCCATCTACATAGCACGAAAAGTCATGCGCTCGGTTAATTAACGTGGCGGTTTGTTCATGAACGGTTTGCAAGCCAAGTTCGACCCATAAATACGTTCGTTTATTCAGTTCAGCTAAATAGTCCACGACATCGTCAGGTAAACAATCAGGGCGAGTTGCGATCGACAACCCGACGACTCCTTCTAAATGCAACACGGTTTCGTATTTTTCACGCAAGACGTCAACGGGTGCATGTGTATTTGTAAACGCTTGAAAATAGGCGATATATTTGCCGTCTTTCCATTTCGTATGCATTTTTTCCTTAATTGCATGAAATTGCGTCACTAAATCGTCTGTTCGCCTACCTGCAAAATCACCGGAACCGGCTGCACTACAAAATGTGCAGCCACCGTATGCGACTGTACCGTCGCGGTTTGGACAATCAAATCCGGCATCAAGCGACACTTTGAACACTTTTTCACCAAATGTTTGACGTAGGTGGTAGTTCCATGTATGGTAGCGCTTATTGTCATTTGTATATGGAAAAGGATTCATTTTGATCACCTCGCATCATTTTAGCATTGTAGCACGTTTCGAGTGAGAAACTCAACGGGATCGTGATAAACGTCAAAAAAATGTGCAAACTATAAAGTGATCGAGAAGAAAGGAAGGGATGCGTATGGCAACAAGACAGGCGATGGATGAGTTTTTGCAACATTGTGAAGATGTGCTTCGCTATGCAAAGGAGCAATATACGGAAGCAAGCAAGCTTGAACATTATAACGATACAGAATATGTAAAAGCTCAGCAAATGCTCGAACATGCGGTGACCGATTTGGCGCATTTTTCGTTAAGTTGTAACGCCCAACAGCGCGAGCAATTGCATCGCATGCGCCTGCAGCTTGAACAATTACAAAACGATATGATTTTACTTCGTCACTAGGAGGAAAACGATGAAAAAACGTTCGAAACAAAACAATCCAGAACAAAAAACATTGCATGCGAAAGATTTTGGTGATCCGATAAAAGAAGTGAAACAAAGGAATGCGAAAAAAGGGCAAGAAGCAAAAGCGGAATATCATAATGAAACGTAATTTCCCCACTCGGACATGCTCCGGGTGGGGGATAGTTTAGTTTTGCTTCAAAATGTCATCTAGTTTTTCTTTGGTAAGGTTTGTCACCCCGTAAAAAACAGGATCAATATATGTGCTTGATGCTTTTCCTGCTAATTCATATTCAATTTTTGGTGAAACAATATAAAAGTGAGCGCTTTGTTCCGCCTTTTCAGCAAAAGTAAAATACATATTTATTGTTTCGTTTGGACTTACACTCTGTTTTTCCGATTTATCGTTTATCTTTACATCTTTTGTCTGTAAATAAGTGTTTTCTACAGTTACACCCTTTATTTGGATCGTATGCTTTGAAACGTTTTTCAGCTTTGCTTGAAAAAATTGCGTATTTGGATAAGCTGTCACATACTCATTTTGTGGAGTAAATATTCCTTTCTCGTCTACAGCTAACTTGATTTGACCGATCGGGAATGTCTCTTTATATTTTTGATCAAATATGAGAGTTATTTTAGATAGTGTCGCGCTACTTACTTCTTTTAAACGTAAATTTACAGCGATATTAAATAATTGAAAGTCTTTGTATTTATCACCTTTGATAAGATCATATTGCATGTCATCGATTGCGTGTGAGATTTCGGGAAAATCGATAGATGTTACGTTTGTTAGAGGGCTGTCACTTAATAAAATGAAGTTAAGAACAAAAGGAGCATCTTTTTTTGCTACATATACACCGTCCCATTTCCCGAAAACAATAAATTTTTTCATTTGTTCCGACTGGCATCCGAGAATAAGAAAACTGATGAGAATAGAGAAGATGAGAAAAAATTTTTTCATCATTTATTGTCAACTCCCTTTCATTTTAGTGTATAATAACCTAATCATAATAAAATAACTACCTGAAATATTTTTAATTATTTTATACTTTTTGTATCATGTGTATCATCTATATGATTGAGTAGCCATGCTTAAATACACTTGCAACGAGGGTGTAAATTTTTTAAAATAATGTGTATAATGAAATAATGGAAAATGACGGTGAAAAGGAGTAGTAGTAAACAAATGGTCGGCAGAGAGTTGACGGGTGGTGCGAGTCAACCGAAGTTTGTTTACGAACTCGCCTTGGAGTCGCGTGTGCGAATGAAGTAGCATGCGCCGTGAATCTGCGTTAATGATGAAAGTGAGTGCACAATTCGTGCGCTAACAAGGGTGGTACCGCGGGAGAATCCTCTCGTCCCTTTTTGGGATGGGAGGTTTTTTGTTTTTCATTTTTGTTAAAAATGGATTAAAAGGAGGTTTGTCACGTGAGTTTTAATCATCGTGAAATCGAAAAAAAATGGCAAAAGTATTGGGAAGAAAATAAAACGTTTCAAACGACAGAAGATGAAGGGAAGAGAAAATTTTATGCGCTCGACATGTTTCCGTATCCGTCAGGGGCAGGTTTGCATGTTGGCCACCCTGAAGGATATACAGCAACGGACATTTTAGCGCGCATGAAGCGCATGCAAGGATATAACGTGCTACATCCGATGGGGTGGGATGCGTTCGGGTTGCCGGCTGAGCAGTATGCACTTGATACCGGAAATGATCCAGCGGAATTTACGGAAAAAAATATTAACAACTTCCGCCGTCAAATTAAATCGCTTGGTTTTTCATATGACTGGGATCGCGAAGTGAACACGACCGATCCGAACTACTACAAATGGACACAATGGATTTTCTTAAAATTGTATGAAAAAGGATTAGCGTATATGGATGAAGTGCCGGTCAACTGGTGTCCTGCACTAGGGACGGTGCTTGCGAATGAAGAAGTCATTGATGGTAAAAGTGAGCGCGGTGGTCACCCGGTCATTCGTAAGCCGATGAAACAATGGATGCTTCGCATTACGGCATATGCTGATCGCTTGCTTGAAGACTTAGAGGAGCTTGATTGGCCGGAAAGCATTAAAGAAATGCAACGAAACTGGATCGGTCGCTCGGAAGGAGCAAACATTCATTTCCAAGTTGATGGACATGATGAAACGTTTACGGTGTTCACAACACGTCCCGATACGTTATTCGGCGCAACTTATGCGGTGCTCGCTCCTGAACATCCGCTCGTTGAAAAAATTACAACACCGGAACAAAAAGAAGCTGTCGAAGCTTATTTAAAACAAATTCAAAGCAAAAGCGACCTTGAGCGCACAGATTTGGCGAAAGAAAAAACAGGTGTATTTACGGGAGCGTATGCGATCAATCCGGCTAATGGTGAAAAATTGCCAATTTGGATTGCAGATTATGTGTTAATGAGCTACGGCACGGGGGCAATTATGGCGGTGCCAGCGCATGATGAGCGAGATTATGAGTTCGCGAAAAAATTCAATTTGCCGATCAGGCAAGTCGTTGCTGGTGGCGATATTTCGAAAGAAGCGTACACAGGTGACGGGGAACACGTGAACTCTGATTTCTTAAACGGGTTAAATAAAGAAGAAGCGACGAAAAAAATGATTGAATGGCTAGAAGCAAACGGAAAAGGTGAGAAAAAAGTATCGTATCGCCTCCGCGATTGGTTGTTTAGCCGCCAACGTTATTGGGGCGAACCGATTCCGATCATCCATTGGGAAGACGGCACGATGACACCAGTGCCAGAAGAGGAATTGCCGCTTGTATTACCAAAAACGGATGAAATTAAACCGTCAGGCACAGGAGAGTCTCCGCTAGCCAACATTGAAGAATGGGTCAATGTCGTTGATCCGAAAACGGGCAAGAAAGGTCGTCGCGAAACGAATACGATGCCACAGTGGGCAGGAAGTTGCTGGTATTATTTGCGCTATATCGATCCGCATAACGAAAAGCAATTAGCCGACCCTAAAAAATTAGAAAAATGGTTGCCTGTCGACATTTACATTGGCGGCGCTGAACATGCCGTATTGCACTTGTTATATGCACGTTTTTGGCATAAGTTTTTATACGATATTGGCGTTGTGCCGACGAAAGAGCCATTCCAAAAGCTATTTAACCAAGGAATGATACTTGGGGAAAATAATGAAAAAATGAGTAAGTCGAAAGGAAATGTCGTCAACCCAGATGATATCGTTGAAAGCCATGGCGCCGATACGTTACGTTTATACGAAATGTTTATGGGACCGCTAGAAGCATCGATCGCATGGTCGACAAAAGGGCTTGACGGTGCACGCCGTTTCCTCGATCGCGTATGGCGTCTATTCGTTGAAGAGAACGGTCAACTAAATCCGAAAATCGTTGACAATCCGGAAACAGATACGCTTGAACGTGTATACCATCAAACGGTGAAAAAAGTAACAGAAGATTACGAAGCGCTTCGTTTTAATACCGCCATTTCACAATTAATGGTATTCATTAATGAAGCATATAAAGCTCCTGTATTGCCGAAAGCATACATGGAAGGATTCGTAAAACTGTTATCGCCAGTTTGTCCGCACATTGCTGAAGAGTTGTGGGAAAAACTAGGTCATAGCAACACGATTGCTTACGAAGCTTGGCCAGCATACGATGAAGCAAAATTAGTTGAAGATGAAGTTGAAATTGTCATTCAAGTGAATGGAAAAGTACGTACAAAACTACATGTGCCAGCTGATGCAACGAAAGAACAACTTGAGCAATTAGCAATGGAAGACGAAAAAATTAAAGAACAAATTGAAGGAAAAACAGTGCGTAAAGTGATCGCTGTACCAGGAAAATTAGTGAACATTGTTGCAAATTAATGTACAAAGCCTCTCGCACATGTGGCGGGGGGCTTTCGCTAAAGAAAGGGAGAGATGGATGAAAGAAATGACAGCCGCTCAATTAAAACAAATGATCGAAGCTGGGGAGCGAATTCAGGTTATTGACGTGCGTGAAGATGAAGAAGTCGCTTTTGGAATGATTCCGTCGGCGATTCATATAAAAATGGGGGATATCCCTCATCGAATGAACGAATTAGATAAAAATGAAACGTATATGATTATTTGCCGTTCAGGTGTTCGGAGTGAACATGTTTGTACGTACTTAGAGGCGCACGGTTACAACGTATGCAACATTGTTGATGGGATGCTCGGCTGGGACGGAGAAGTTGTGTAAAGATAAAACAATAAGATCGCTTCGTGGCGATCTTATTGTTTTGCATATATGGCAGCGTGCATTCCAGCGAGTCGTCCGGTGACGAGTGCGGCAGTAATATTGTAGCCGCCTGTATAACCATGAATGTCTAAAATTTCTCCGCAAAAATAAAGACCTTTCATTAACTTCGATGCCATTTCCTTCGGATGCACTTCTTTCACTGACACGCCACCCCCTGTGACGAACGCTTTTTCAAGCGGCAACGTGCCATGAACGGAAAAAGAAAACGTCTTGCATATCGCGACGAATGCGCGAACTTTGTCGTACCCTAACGTACTCGCGGTCGTTTGCGGATCGATCGCTACTTGTTTAAGTAAAAATAATATATATCGCTCAGGAAGAGGGAGAAGTGCCTTTACAATATTTTTTATCGTTTTTTTCGGTTCTTCTTTTATGGCACGCACAATGCGTTGAAATAACGCTTCTTCTTTATCATCTGGCAAGGCATCGATCGTCATCATAACGGGCGGTTGCTTTTTTAATTGTTTGACGACAAACTGGCTACAACGTAGTGCTGCTGGTCCTGAAACCCCAAAATGTGTAAAAATCATATCCATACGATGTGTCACGATTCGTTTCCCTTTTTCGTTTAATACGCTTAACGCGACGTCACGCAACGATAGCCCTTGTAACGTTCGCTCTTGAATAAATGGCTCATGAGAAATGATTGGCACTTCGGTTGGGAACAGTTCTGTAATCGTATGTCCAGCTTTTTCGGCCCACGCGTAACCGTCACCTGTGGAACCTGTATGAGGCACAGACTTTCCACCGACGGCAACGACGACAGCCTTTGCGCGAATGATTTCTTCTGTTTCAAGTTTCACCCCATACACTGCGCCATCTTTATATTCAATGTCCTTCACAGGTGAGTGAACGCGAATATGTACACCTAAGCGTTTTAACTCACGAAGAAGAGCTTGTACGACAGATTGAGCGCTATCGCTGATGGGGAACATGCGACCGTGGTCTTCTTCTTTCAATGGGACACCGAGCCGTTCAAAAAAACGGATAATATCCTCATTATTAAATACCGAAAAGGCACGATATAAAAAACGACCGTTTCCTGGGATATGTTGAATGAGTTCATCCACCGGCCGTCGATTTGTGACATTACATCGTCCACCGCCCGAAATGGCTAATTTTCGACCAAGCTTATCCCCTTTATCAAGGAGAAGTACACGTCCCCTTTGTTCGCCGGCGGCAATGGCAGCCATTAACCCTGACGGTCCTCCACCGATCACTACGACATCATATATCATGACTTTCACATCCTTTCTGTCAAAATTATAATGATTTTATGAAAAAGAAAAAAGTGTGCTAAAATAAGTGAAGCAATGAATCCGTTAAGGAAGGGATAATATGTCGTCATCAAAATTGTTGCGCGGGACGTTTATTTTAGCTGGGGGTGTATTTTTATCTCGCATTTTAGGACTTATATACGTCTTCCCATTTTACCAACTCGTTGGTAAACAAGGGGGGGCACTTTATTCATATGGCTACGTTCCATATACGTTGTTTATTAGCATTGCCACGATGGGTGTGCCGCTGGCGGTATCAAAGTTTGTGTCGAAATACAATGCACTTGGGGAATATGCGATCGGGCGAAAATTGTTTCGTTCAGGCGTTACGTTAATGGCGATTACCGGATTTCTCGCTTGGCTCATTTTATATATGAGCGCACCGTTGTTAGCGCCATTTGTCGTCAATGATGATGGATACGGCAACTCCATTGCTGATGTTACTTCCGTGATTCGTGCCGTTAGTTTTGCTTTATTGCTCGTGCCGATGATGAGCTTAATTCGTGGATTTTTTCAAGGGTATGAATCAATGGGGCCAACAGCGCTGTCGCAAGTTATTGAACAACTTGTACGCATCGTCTTTTTGCTTTTAGGGAGCTACATCGTGTTGCGTATTTTCGGGGGCTCGCTAACAACAGCTGTTCAAGTGGCAACGTTTGCAGCATTTGTCGGAGCGGTTGGTGGACTAGCTGTGTTATTGATGTATTGGTTCAAGCGTAAAACATTTTTAGATGAGCTATTAAAACAAGATCGCGGCACCATTGATATGTCATTAAAAGACATGTATAAAGAATTGATCGCCTATGCTGCGCCTTTTGCTTTTGTTGGCTTAGCGATGCCATTATATCAATTGATTGACCAATTTACGTTTAATAAAGCGATGGCAAGTATCGGGCTCGGTGCGATTTCTGAGGACGCATACGGCATTTTCAACGTATGGGCGCAAAAACTCGTCATTATTCCGGTTACGTTAGCTACATCGTTTAGCTTAACGCTTATTCCGACGATTACGAAAGCGTACGTGCAAGGGCAGAAGAAACAGTTACGAAAATATTTAAACGATACGTTTCAAGTCGTCATGTTTATTACGTTGCCTGCTGTTATCGGTATGGCGCTTTTATCTGAATACGTATATGCTGCTTTTTATAGTTATGATCCACTCGGAACAGAAGTGTTGCGCGCATATGCCCCGACAGCTATTTTCTTTGCATTATTTTCTGTTACGGCTGCCATTTTACAAGGAATCAATAAGCAAAAATTTACCGTTATTAGTTTATGTATTGGGTTGTTGTTCAAATTGCTTTTTAACTATATGTTTATCGTTTCTTTTGAAACGGTGGGAGCTATTTTGGCAACGACGATTGGATACGCTTTATCGGTCGGGATAAACTTATGGATCATTCAACGTTACACAAATTATCGTTATCATTTCGTCGCTAAGCGCATATTGTTTATGGGAATTTTAACAGCGATCATGTGTGCTGTCGTTTGGCCGATTGTAAAACTAATTGATCGTTTCTTCCATTACAATGGCAGCATGATCCAATCGGTCGCGATCGTTGCGTTCGGTGGATTCATTGGAGCGGCTGTTTATTTTTATTTAAGTGAGCGTTCAAACTTGTTGTATATGTTATTTGGAAACAGGTTTTCATTTTTGCGAAAAAAAGAAAAGAAGGCTGTATCGTAGCCTTCTTCTTTCTATTAGAAATCGCTGCTAAACGGGAATCCAAGCTGACGCTCAACGCGTTGAAGGCGTCGATTTAAATTGTTAATTTGTTGTTGTTGTCGCTCGGTGATGCGTTCAAGACGGTCGACGCGACGCTCAAGAGAGCCGCTTGGAAATCCAGGTGTTCCTGGGAATGTTGGTGTTCCAGGGAATCCCGGCATAAACGGAGTGCCTCCGTAATAAGGCATACCAGGCATTTGCTGTTGTTGTTGGCGTTCATCCATTCGGAAAACTCCTTTCGCTTTGATCGTTACGTAGGCAGTATATGTGACAATTGCCATACGTGTATGGACGGATGCCTAAAAACGAAAAACATTTGGAGGGATTTTAGTGTTACGAATCGATAAACTGTTGGCAAATATGGGATACGGAACGAGAAAGGAAGTGAAAAAGCTATTAAAAGCAGGCGTCGTTAAAGTCGATGGGATGACGGTAAAAGATGCGAAAACGCACGTCGATCCTAAGGAACAAGTTGTTACCGTATGGGGGGAAGAAGTCGAGTATAAGCCGTTTATTTATCTCATGATGAACAAACCGAAAGGGGTTATTTCAGCAACGGAGGATGCGGTCGAAGAGACAGTTGTTGATTTGCTAGAAGAGGAAGATCGCATATTTGATCCATTTCCTGTTGGACGGTTAGATAAAGATACAGAGGGGCTATTGCTGTTAACAAATGATGGTCAGCTTGCTCATCAACTATTGTCACCGAAAAAACATGTTCCGAAAACGTATGAGGCGATCATTGATGGAGAAGTAACAGAAGAAGATGTTGTTGCCTTCCAGCGCGGTGTCGTGCTCGACGACGGGTATGAAACGAAACCAGCAAAACTTGTTATCGTTCGCTCCGGTTTACGTTCTGACGTGCAAATTACAATTACAGAAGGGAAGTTTCATCAAATTAAACGAATGTTCCAAGCGGTTGGCAAGCGAGTCGTTTACTTAAAGCGGGTTCAAATGGGACCGTTGCCGCTCGATGAAACGTTAGAGCCTGGGGAATATCGTGAGTTGACGGATGAAGAAATCGCTTTATTAAAGGGAGAAAAGAAAAAATAGGAACCTGCTAGGAGATTCCGTCTATATGCATGCTGTTATGATGACATCTTGACTCTTTTTTTAGTTGTTGTCCATTTACCTTTGCTAGGGCTGTGAATTAAGTCGTTGTATGCTAACACGTTTAAATCCCGCTGAATCGTTCGTGGGGTAATGCCGAATTCGTCCACGAGCTCTTGCGTTGTCACTGTTCCTCTCTCGCTAATGAACATGTAGACGGACTTAATACGAGTTAGCATGCGATCGGTAGATGGTTTCAAATGATCACTCCCTATCGTCACATCATTCGTATGGTACAACAAAGATGAAAAACTAGATGTCTCATTATTTATTTTACACGAAAACATAAGAAAAATGCTATAAATTTGCTGAATTTTACACAATATTAACACAATTTATACCATATTTTTCTGCGGAAAGGATGAATGTAGCAATGAATGTGAACTGGATGGAAGAAGTAAAAAAGCGAGAGTCAGCGCTTTTGAAAGATTTGCAAACATTTTTGCGCATTCCAAGTGTGCGAAATGAACATACAGCTACACAAGAGGCACCATTAGGAAAAGAGGTGTATGAAGCGCTTTGTTACATGTTAAAGCGTGGTGAAGAAGAAGGGTTTGTCACAAAAAACGTTGACGGACTAGCTGGTCATTTGGAAATGGGCAATGGTAAAGAGATTGTAGGGATATTATGTCATGTAGATGTTGTTCCCCCTGGCGACGGTTGGACGTTCGATCCGTTCGGAGGAACGATTGTAGATGGGAAAATTTATGCCCGAGGTGCACTCGATGATAAAGGTCCGACGATCGCTGCCTTTTATGCGATGAAAATTGTCAAAGAGCTCGGTTTACCGTTAGCTAAGCGCGTACGAATGATTATTGGAACAGATGAAGAGAGCGATTGGCAATGTGTTGAGCGTTATTTTCAAACGGAGCAAATGCCAACGCTCGGTTTTGCACCTGATGCAGACTTTCCGATTATTTATGCTGAAAAAGGGATCGCCGATTTTGATCTGATTCAACAGCCAACAAACGAGCGAAGTGAATATATCCTTCTTTCGTTCCATGCCGGGCGCCGATACAATATGGTACCGGATTTCGCTGAAGCGGCTTTGCGGTTAACAGATGGGGAAGCGATGAAAGAACGTTTTCTCGCATTTTTACAAGCACATGATATTGATGGTGAAGCACATAGCGACGGAGAGACGTTCACTTTGCGCGTTCGTGGCGTTTCGGCTCACGGAATGGAACCGAACAATGGTGTAAATGCTGGATTATGGCTTGTGAAATTTTTGGAAAACGAACAACTTGATCCGCAAGCCAACGCGTTTGTTCGATTTGTTTCCCAATATTTTCATGAAGATACGCGCGGAAGACAATTAGGGGTTGCACATACAAACGAGGAACTCGGTGATTTGACGATAAACGTCGGTGTTCTTTCATATACGAATGAACATGGTGGAAAGATCGGCATCAACTTGCGCTACCCTGTGACGAATGACATCGTGCATACGAAAAAAATGATTGAGCAAGTCGCTGAGCGTCATGCGTTTGCACTGACGGATTTTTCGAATTCTGCACCTCATTATGTAGCAAAAGATCATCCGCTCGTTCAAACGTTGCAACGCGTCTATGAAGAACAGACGGGTGAACGAGCGTCACTACTTGCCATCGGCGGTGGGACATATGCTCGTTCGTTACAAGCTGGGGTAGCATTCGGCCCGTTATTTCCGAATCGTCCGGATGTGGCGCATCAAAAGGATGAGCATATGTTTATTGACGATTTGTTAAAAGCAACGGCCATTTATGCTCAAGCGATTTATGAGCTAGCAAAATGACAGTTTCCAAAAATATGTTATAATGAAAAGTGCCGTCGATCGTGACGGTACTTTTCGTTATTTTATTCGATATGGGGGATGTTTGTGTATACACGTATTTTTCGAGCATTTTATTTTTTACAGTTTTTTAGTTTTGGTTCGCTCTTTCCGTTGCTATCTGTATATTTAAAAGATGAAGTCGGTTTGTCTGGGACGGAAATTGGGATGATTATGTCCATTAGCCCGATCGTCATGATTTTTACTCAGCCTATTTGGGGGATGGCGAGTGATTATACGCGCAAGCCGGTTCAAGTGTTAATCGTATCTTTATTAGGGACGGCTTTATTCGGACTGATGTATTCGCTCGCCCACTCTTACGTATCGTTGCTTGTTATTGCTGCTCTGCTTGCAGTTATGCAAAGTGGCATCGTGCCTCTGTCTGATAGTATTACCCTTCATTATGTACAAAAGGCAAATGAGCAATATGGATCGATTCGGCTTTGGGGGGCGCTTGGGTTTGCGTCGGCTGTTCCTGTCGCTGGACAAGTGGCTGAGTGGTTTCACCTCCGTTTCATTTTTTATATTTTCGTGACGTTGCTCATCATTTCAAGTGCATTAGCATGGAAATTACCGAGAGAGCAAGCAAATGCAAAAGTGAATATTCGTGAGGGAATGAAAGAACTTATTCGTATTCCGCCGTTTCTTTTGTTTTTATTGACAACGTTTCTCGTTTTTGGACCGATTTATGCGAACAATTTTTATTTCGGTATTTTCATTACAGATTTAGGAGGAACGCTTGCAGGAGTGGGGATCGCATTTTTATTGGCGGCAGGTAGTGAGGCGCCGTTTATGAAATTTGCTGACGGTGTCGTTCGGAAATTCGGGATGATGAACGTGCTATTAGTTGCAACAGCTTTATCTTGTGCTCGTTGGTTATTTTACTTTTTTGAGCCTCCGTTAATGATTGTTTATGCGACAACGATTGTGCAAGGAGCGTCCGTTGGTTTATTTATTCCAGCAGCGTTGCAATACGTTCGCGATGTGACACCTGAACATGTGCGCACAACGGCTGTATCGCTTTATGCTACAGTTGGAAATGGACTTGGAAGCTGGTTTTGCACGTTTGTAGGAGGATATATTTTAGAGCGTTGGACGATTGAGCATGTATATTTATTTTTTGGATTGTTGACGCTTGGAGGAATGGTTATTTTCGCGTGGCAGTCAAAAAAGGCGTTGCATAAGGTATCGGAAATTTGATAAAATTTAGAAAATTGAGAGTGGGGGAGATGAATGCATTATTTTTTAGCGATCGCTTTGCCAGATGAAGTGAAGCGGCGGTTACATGCCTTCATTTCTGAGTGGGGAGCGCCATTTCGTCTGTTCGTTCATGAGGCGGATTATCATATGACGCTCGCGTTTTTAGGACGTGTCACGGAAGTCGAACGAAAACAAATTGCCCAACTAATGCCCGAGGCGGTAAAGAAACATCGAGCTTTTCCATTGCAACTAAGTGAAGTTCATTCATTTGGTTCTCGCGTTTTATGGTATGGGGTGAAAGAGGAACCCCGTTTGTTTTCACTTCGTCAAGACGTGTATGATGTTTGTCGGCGTATTGGCTTTTCGCTAGATAGTCGGCCATTTACGCCTCATATTACACTTGCGAAAAAATGGAGTGGATCACTTCCGCTTTCGCTTGAGCTATATCCACGAAAAATGGATGAGGAGGACATTTCCTTTTTTGTTCGTGATGTTGTATTGTATGAAACGCATATGGATAAAAATCCGAAATATAAGCCGATTATGCGCTTTCCTCTTTCGTCATAAATAAGAGGAGGAGAAGAGATGGGGATTACGGTCATTCAAATCGGGGGATTGTATGTATTGTATATCATCGGTTCACTCATTCAGCGACTGCTTCATGTTCCAATTCCAGGAAGTGTGATAGGAATGCTGCTCTTGTTTTTTCTTTTAATGACAGGGATTGTGAAAGAAAAGTGGGTTGCGCGTGGCGCAAATATGCTTTTATCTCACTTAACCCTTTTGTTTATTCCGGCAACAGTTGGTGTCATGGATTATGTTGAGCTTTTTTCTGGAAAGGGGATATGGTCTGTCGTCGTCGTTGTCATTAGCACAACTATAGTTATGTTTTTTGTTGGTTTGATTGGACAGTGGGCACAAACACGCGAACAAAAGCGACAAATGCGCGAGGTGAAGGGAGCATGATTGGAATCAGTTTGCTCGTCTGGACGATTTTTGTCTATATGGCTATGCGCAAATTGTATGCCCGCTTTTATTTTCCATTGCTCGTGCCGATTGCTACAAGTACAGTCGTGATGATCGTTACGTTATCGATTTTTCGTGTCTCATATGAGCAATATATGACTGGAGGAAAATGGCTCGTTCATTTGCTCGGTCCTGCAGTCGTCGCTTTAGCTTTGCCGCTCTACCAACATCGCCATACGTTAAAACAGTTTTTATGGCCGTTGTTATGCAGTACATTTTTTGGCACAATGATCGGGATGGGGAGCGGCCTATTATTGGCTCGCCTTTTTCATTTACCGGAACAGGTCGTTCGTTCGATCATTCCGAAATCAGTTACATCGCCTGTAGCAATGGATATTGCGAAGTTGATTGATGGCATACCGACGCTTGCGGCAGTATATGTAATGATTGCTGGAATTTTTGGCGCGATGTTTGGTCCTAGCCTTTTTCGTATGTTTCGCATAACAACAGCATTAGGTATAGGGAGTGGGCTTGGCGCGGCTTCGCATGGGATTGGTACGGCAAAAGCACTTGAAATCGGAAAAAAAGAGGCTGCCATTAGTTCTGTTGCGATGACGCTAAGTGCAATTTTTGCCTCTCTTCTTTGCCCGTTGTTGCTTTTGTTGTAGAATGAAAGTAACCATTCGATGCTGGAGGTTCGATTGTGGGACAGCTCATTAAGCTTCAAGATTATATTTCGCGCTACGAGCTAGATATTTACCATTATCCGAGCGAGTTTATTCGCTTGAAAAAAAAGCAATGGGAACGAATGAAACAAGCGTGGGGGGCGGGGCAATTCGCTCCGAAAGTACAGTCATCTGAGTCGTGGAAATGGCTTGAGGAAGAACCGTCGCTTTTTGATAAAATGAAACAAATATGGAGAAGGAAGAAAATAGAAGAAGAGGAGAACGATCAGCCGAAGGAAGAAGACGACTTTGCTTTTTCGGTTACGTCAGAGCCTCGGACGATAGAAGAGTTAAAAATATTATTTTTAGAGAAGTTATTTCAACTGCAAATTCGTTGGGCAAGTTCGACATTGACAGAAGAGTCCATTATTCATCCGAAATATTATCATGATGTATATTTAAAATATTTTTTACAACGTTTTCCTGACACATATTTATGTATGTATAAACCTGTATTTTTATTAAAAAAAGCACCGGTTGAGTTAAATACGATTCTCATTAGCCCAACAACGACGTGGTGCATTGCGTTTACAGAGGAACAAAGCAACAACATTATCGTCGGTTCGGCAGATCGGTTTTGGACGGAGATGGTTGGCGGGATAGAACGAAAAATCGTCAATCCGATGACTTCGCTCGATCGAACGGAAAAAGTCGTCCAAACTATTTATAAACGATGTTCCGTTGATATGCCGATTAAGAAAGTGTTAATTAATCGCGAAGGGTATATTGATTATCGTTATGCTCCGAACGATCTAGAAATCATTGATCGCCGCCATTATGACGCATGGTTTATGTCGCTCAGACAGTTGACGATGCCGCTAAAGCATGTACAGCTCAAGGCTGCTCAATCGTTGCTAACATATTGTGATGCGCGCTATTATGACCCGCTTATAGTAGAAGAGATGGAAGAGGCTGACGAGTAAAGTTCAGCCTCTTTTTCAAATATGTCGCCAATTGTTACAACGAATCATACGAATAACATAAATACTTTTTTTGTCCTTTTTGCATAATAAGTAAGTAACCGGATGGTAAAAGTGGAAACGGAACGGTACATGATATACATAATGTATTATTTCCCCCTCCCTGTTTTTTATTATAATTCATAAAATAGCGGATTAAAAAATCGGAAGTTGGTGACCGGTCATGCTCCCAAAACAACAGTCATTTGAAGCCTATTTAGATGAATTGACAATGATTACTATTTTATTTCCATGCCATGTTGACCAAAAACGTGCGCCGATATTTTTTTTATGCGATGATAAAAAAACAGCATATCGCTTAACGATTCGTTCAAGTGAGAAGCATCATTCATTTATAAAATATGAGTGTCTCGTTCCTTTTATCGTTGAATTAGGAAAGCGATATGTCGTTTACACGGAAGAAGGGTGGCAAGCTCCATTGCAAGTAGGAGCTGTGATGCGCACGAAAGCGTTTGATGATTTGTATGCATATGACGGAAATGATCTTGGTGCAACGTACGATCCGGAAAAAACAACGTTTAAAGTATGGGCACCAACGGCGACAGACGTACTATTAAAGCTTATTCATCCAACAACGAAAGAAGAAACGACTTATGTCATGACGCGGGAAAAAAAAGGATTATGGACATATACCGTTTATGATGATGTTGAACGCTTTTTGTACACATATATGACGTATGTGAACTTTATTTGGCGTGAAGCGGTTGATCCTTATGCGAAGTCCGTTTCCGTGAACGGAACATATGGCGTTGTTGTAGATCTTGCAAAGACAAACATACCGAAACCGTCAATGTCTCCGTTTATTTTGATGACGGATGCAATCATTTATGAAATGCATATACGCGATTTCACAATTCATCAAGAAAGCGGGGTGAGACAAAAAGGAAAATATGTTGGTTTAACGGAGCGCGGAACAACAGGTTCAAACGGAACATTAACAGGACTTTCATATATTAAGCAGCTTGGTGTGACGCACGTTCAACTTATGCCTGTGCAAGATTTTGAAGGAGTTGATGAGCTTCAGCCGCTTAAGATGTACAATTGGGGATATAATACAGTGCATTACAATGCTCCAGAAGGAAGCTATGCGACTGATCCGTATGATCCGTATGTGCGTATCATCGAGTTAAAACGAGCCATTCGTGCTTTCCAACAGGAAGGCATTCGCGTCATTTTAGATGTTGTATATAACCACGTATACGTTCGTGAAACATCATCGTTTGAACATCTTGTTCCCGGATATTATTTTCGCTATGAACGAAATGGCTATCCATCAAACGGAACGGGAGTAGGAAACGATTTAGCTTCCGAACGGAAAATGGTCAAAAAGTTCATTATTGACTCGGTAACATATTGGTTAAAAGAATACGGCGTCGACGGATTTCGTTTTGATCTCATGGGCATTTTAGATATAGATACGATGAATGATGTGCGGCGAGCCATTGATGAGGTCGATCCAACTGTTATCATTTTAGGGGAAGGATGGGATTTAACAACACCGTTACCATCCGAAAAAAAGACGACAATCGCTAACGCAAAACACACACCGCGCATCGCATATTTTAACGATCGTTTTCGCGACTACGTCAAGGGAAGCACGTTCGACATTCATGAACGAGGCTTCGCTTTAGGAGATTGTTCATATAAAGAAGCAGTAATCGGAGCGATTCGTGGAAGCATCCACCTCTTTTTCTCTCCGAGGCAAAGTGTGAATTATGTCGAATGTCACGATAATCATACGTTATGGGACAAAATGGCCGTTGCAAACGCTCATGAAAGTGAATATATTCGACGGAAGCGTCAAAAGCTAGCGACAGCTATCGTTTTATTATCGCAAGGTATTCCGTTTTTGCATAGCGGTCAAGAGTTTTATCGGACGAAAAAAGGGGTGGAAAATAGCTACAACGCCCCTGACGAAGTGAACCAAGTCGATTGGAATGAGAAGAGCAGATGGGAAGAAGATGTGCGAGAAATAATGGAACTCATTGAACTTCGGAAAAAGCATGGTGCGTTCCGGTTTTTAACTGCTGATCAAGTTCGGCGTCACATGAAATTTTATGACACACATCCATCCGTCATTGCTTATCAGCTTGTTGATGTTGGCGTGTATGGCCCATGGAAGCAAATTGTTGTCGTTTATCATAACGAAGAGAAAAAGGCGATGTTACCGCTAGCAGATGGAAAATGGAAAGTAATGTTTAGCTCAGAAAAGGAATGGTCATGGAATGTTTGTGAACAGTTTATTGAAATAAATGGAATTGGTACGTGGGTATTAATTCAATGTTGACGGAGGAACGATAGGAAAGATAAAATCTAGTAAGATGACAATCGTTATTTTTATTTTGATTAAGTCGAAAGGTGAGCTCACTTGGAACAGTTACTAGGTAAGGAGTGGGAAATCTCCCCCGCAGGCGGTGCGACAGGGGATGCATATATTGCGGAGCACGATGGGAAGAAGCTGTTTTTAAAACGCAATTCTTCCCCATTTTTAGCTGTTTTGTCAGCAGAAGGAATCGTCCCAAAACTAGTATGGACGAAAAGAATGGAAAATGGAGATGTAATTACAGCACAACAATTTTTACATGCGCAAGAATTAAAACCGCACGATATGATGAGCAAACAAGTTGCTCAATTGCTTCGAAAAATTCATCGTTCAAAAGAACTGTTAGCGATGATGGAGCGACTTGGCAAAAAGCCTTTGTTGCCGAATCGTCTGTTAGAAAAAATAAAGGAAAACAGATGTGATGAGCTGAAAGAACATCCGATCGTAACGGAAGCTATTGCATTTTTAGAGCTTCATGTAGATGACGTGCGCTATGCAGATTATGTCGTTTGTCATTGTGATATGAACCATAACAATTGGTTATTGACAGAAGACAATCAGCTTTATTTGATCGACTGGGATAGCGCGATGATTGCTGATCCTGCGATTGATATTGGCATGTTATTGTACGCCTACATTCCACGAGAGCAATGGGAAAACTGGTTGGAAGAGTACGGTTTAGCGTTTGATGAACAACTGCAGTTGCGTATGAAATGGTATACGGTTGCTCAAACGATTGCGTTGCTCATGTGGCATAAGGGGAGAAATAACGAAAAGGAAATGCAACGTTTGCTGCATTTCCTTGAACATTTGTTACGTTAATTGATCCATCCACTCGGCGAGCTGTTGTTCATGCTGGTCGATGTGTGAAGATAGGTCAGTTGCATTTTTTCCGCCTTGACTATATGTGTAAATATGAGACAATGTTTGTTTCATTTCAGAATGAATAGCATTGTTTGCCATGAGTGATTTGGCAAGGCGCTCAATCTGTTCGCATTCCGCTACTGTTCCTGAACGATCAAGTTGGTGTTCGGACAAAATGTCTTTTAGTACGGTTAACTGATGTTCATGATTAATGGCCATGTTCATCCCCCTATTCGTTTATTAATATGGCCATTTTTATCTTTTTGTATGCAAAGAAACGGAGGATGAAACGTGCGTTTACGGAATAAGCCTTGGGCAAAAGAAAAAATTGCTGCATATCCACAATATATCATTCCACAACCTGAACAATATAAAGGTCGGTGGCACGAATTATTTTCAAACGACCGTCCGATTCATATTGAAATTGGGACAGGAAAAGGTCGTTTTATTACGGAAATGGCAAAAATGCATCCACACATTAACTATATCGGTATTGAGCTGTATGAGAGCGTCATTGTATGTGCGCTTGATAAACTCATCGATCATGATTTACCGAATTTGCGTTTATTAAATGTGAACGCGAAAGAGTTAACGAACATTTTTGCCAAAGGAGAAGTTGAACGTATTTATTTAAACTTTTCTGATCCGTGGCCAAAAAAGCGACACGAAAAGCGCCGCTTAACTTATCGTACATTTTTAGAGCTATATGAAAACATTTTAGTGGATGAAGGGGAAATTCACTTCAAAACGGATAATCGTGAGCTGTTTGAATATTCGCTTGTTAGTTTTTCGCAATACGGCTTAGTTCTTCAGTACGTCAGCCTCGATCTTCATCGAAGCGGCTTCGAAGGAAATGTGATGACAGAATATGAACAAAAGTTTTCTGAAAAAGGAAATCCTATTTATCGTTGTGAAGCGAAGTATCGAAAACCTATGTAGTAAATCGGGCATAGGTTTTTCTCTTTTCTGAATATTTTTGTAATGTTAAAATGGAGAGTGAAAGAGGGCAAGGGGGAAAATAGATGGAGAAATTAACGATCGGTCAAGCAACAATGACGTGGCTGAATGGGGGAATTACTCATTTAGATGGGGGAGCGATGTTTGGCGTTGTGCCAAAACCGCTTTGGGTAAAAAAATATCCATGTAACGACCATAACCAAATTCCGCTTCGTACCGACCCGATTTTATTGCAGGTAGGTGGGAAACATATACTCATCGAATCAGGGATTGGACGAGGGAAGCTAACGGAAAAGCAAAAGCGTAATTTTGGTGTAACAGAAGAATCTGCTTTAGAGGAACAGTTAGCCCTCCTTTCTTTAAAACCGGAGGATATTGATCTTGTGTTAATGACACATTTGCATTTTGATCATGCGAGCGGCTTAACAAAATGGGAGGGAGACACGCTTGTCCCGATGTTTCCGCGCGCCCGCATCATCACATCAGCAGTAGAGTGGGCCGAGATGAAAGAGCCAAACATTCGCTCGCGTAATACGTATTGGGAAGAAAATTGGGAAGCCATTGTTGACCAAGTTGATACGTTCGCAGAACAGTTAGAAGTTGTTCCAGGTGTTACGATGGTTCATACAGGTGGCCACAGTGATGGACATGCGATTATTATCATTACATCTGAAGGAGAGACAGCTATTCATCTCGGCGATTTAATGCCGACACATGCGCATCAAAATCCACTTTGGGTTATGGCATATGATGATTATCCGATGACATCCATTTTCGCTAAACAAAAATGGATAGCTTACGGAGTTGAAAACAGAGCATGGTTTACATTTTATCACGATACGTACTACCGAGCTGTTCGTTGGAACGATGAGTTTCAAATCGTTGAATCGCTTAAACGTCAGTAAAACCCAAGCTGCTTTGCTTGGGTTTTACAGTTTTTTTGCTTCAATAATCGTTCCGGTTTTTGCATCAATGAGGCATTCATATGCACCAGTAGGACAGGTAATTCCGCCGCGATAAATGTTGTAGCGAAGGCCATTTTTTTCAACTGTCTCAACGGTCGTTTGAATCCATGATCCAGTAATCTCACCTGTTTGTTGAAACGCCTGTTTTGCTTTTTGAAGCGCTTGCTCAGATGAAATCAATCGGTTATGTTGCCACTCATTCCATATGTATGCTGCCGTCGCACCGACAACGATACCGGTTAGAAACGTTTTTATACGCATTATACATTCCTCCATTTTTCTTTTAGTATACCGAATTGTGCGAGTGGAAACTACATGTAAAATTCGCTACAATGACAAATAGCGAGCAAAGAAAGGGGAAATCATGATGGATTTGCAATTGTTTCAAACGTTAACCGAATTGCCAGGAGCGCCGGGAAATGAACATGCGGTGCGCGCTTTCATGCGTGAACAATTACAAAAATATGCTGATGATATTGTGCAAGATCGTCTCGGAAGCATTTTTGGTGTGAAGCGTGGCAAAGGAAATGGACCAGTAGTGATGGTTGCTGGACATATGGACGAAGTTGGTTTTATGGTCACCGCCATCACTGAACAAGGAATGATTCGCTTTCAACCGCTTGGCAGTTGGTGGAGTCAAGTATTGCTAGCTCAGCGTGTGCACATTATAACGGATCACGGACCAGTTGTTGGTGTGATCGGCTCGATCCCACCTCATTTGCTTGACGAAGAGCAAAGGAAAAAGCCGATGGATATAAAACATATGCTTATTGATGTTGGAGCGGATGATCGTGCTGATGCGGAGCGCATGGGTATTCGTCCAGGACAACAAATTGTGCCGATTTGTCCGTTTACACCGATGGCGAACGGAAAAAAAGTGATGGCGAAAGCGTGGGACAATCGTTACGGTTGTGGTTTAGCCATTGAGTTATTAAAAGAGTTAAAAGATGAAACGTTGCCGAATGTACTATATTCTGGAGCGACTGTTCAAGAGGAAGTAGGTCTTCGTGGGGCGCAAACGGCAGCAACAATGATCCAACCAGATATTTTCTTCGCACTAGATGCAAGCCCAGCAAACGATATGACAGGGGATGAAAAAGAGTTTGGGCATCTTGGTAAAGGCGCGCTTGTCCGCATTTATGATCGCACGATGATTACACATCGCGGCATGCGAGAGTTTATTTTAGATACAGCGGAAACGCATCGTATCCCTTATCAATATTTCGTTTCGCCAGGCGGTGGAACGGATGCAGGAAGAGTGCATACGGTTAATAGCGGCGTCCCTTCAGCTGTTATTGGCGTTTGTGCTCGTTATATTCATACGCATGCTTCCATCGTTCACATAGATGATTACGAAGCGGCCAAACAGCTATTAGTCGCTCTTGTTAAACAATGCGATCGCGCGACAGTAGATGCAATTCGTCACAATGCTTAAGGGGAATGTGAGATGAAAGTTGCCGTTGGAACGAAAAACAGTACGAAAGTGAAGGCGGTACAAGCTGTATTTCACGAGATGCATCATACGATCATCGCAAGTGATGTGCAACCGAGCGTGTCAAAGCAACCTTTCTCCGATGAAGAAACGTTGCAAGGAGCGATCGAGCGTGCGACATTAGCCGTCCGTGAACAACAAGCGCATATCGGGATTGGTTTAGAAGGTGGCGTATTTATTGCACAAGATGAGACGATTTGGTTATGCAACTGGGGCGCGCTCGTTGACCGAGATGGAGTCGTCGTTGTCGCAGGAGGGGCGCGCATTCCGCTACCTGATGAAATTGGGATCCAATTGAAGCGTGGAAAAGAATTGGCTGAAGTTATAGATGAATATGCAAATCGTCGCGATGTCCGTTCTAATGAAGGGGCGATTGGCATTTTGACAAACGGAACGCTCGATCGAACAAATATGTATACACATATTGTTTATATGTTAAAAGGGCAATATGAGCATAAGAAAGGGTGGATAAATAGATGAAAATGATTGAAAGCATCGAGCAATACAATGAAGTCATTCAGCGTGGAAAAGTGATTATGATGTTTACGGCTGATTGGTGCCCAGATTGTCAAGTAATAAAACCAATTTTACCAGAAATTGAAGCACAGTTTTCAGACTATACGTTTTATGCTGTTGATCGCGATCAGTTGATCGATTTGTTTACGGAGCATAACGTATTTGGCATTCCGAGTTTTATTGCATATGAAAATGGGCGAGAACGTGGACGGTTTGTGAGCAAAGATCGGAAAACAAAAGAAGAAATTGTAGCGTTTATTCAACAAAGTTTAGGTGGGCGTAATGAATAGTCGGCAAATAAGCGATCACATTCAACAGCGGCTATCTCATTATCCATGGGATTTTCGATGGGATCGGAAAAAAGATACGCTCCGAATTGAACATCGGGAAACGAAAAAAGGAGTGACGATCTCCTTGCCACCAATTATCGCAAAATGGGAAATTGAGAAAGAGCGTGCCATTGACGAAGTCGTTTATTACGTCGAACAAACATTAACTGCATTACATGATCATTCGTCGTTACATGGAAAAGAAAAGCATATATATCCAGTCATTCGTTCTACCTCATTCCCGACAAAGACGAACGAAGGAACGATGTTTATTTATGACGAACATACGGCAGAAACGCGCATTTATTACGCTCTCGATTTAGGGACGACGTATCGGCTAATTGATGAACGTTTAGTCGAATCGGAACGATGGGATGTGCAACAATTAAAAGAAGTTGCCCGCTTTAACGTTCGCTCATTGCCGACGACGGTGAAAGAAGATCGTGTCGCCGGCAATACGTTTTACTTTTTGAACACAAACGATGGATATGATGCAAGTCGTATATTAAACGACGCTTTTTTGAAAAAGTTTTCTGAAAAAATAAAAGGAACGATGTTACTCGCTGTTCCTCATCAAGATGTACTCATTATTGCTGACATTGAAAATGAAATCGGCTATGATGTACTTGCGCAGTTGACAATGAGTTTTTTCGCGAGCGGCAGAGTGCCGATTACTGCGCTTTCCTTTTTATACGAAGAAGGACAACTTCAACCCATTTTTATTCTTGGAAAAAATCATCGAAAGGATGAGAAACAATGAATGTATTTTACAATCGTGAAGGGATTGGCGATACGTTGCTTATTACGTTGAAAGCTGTTGATCCACAAGCACGTGCTTTTGAGAAAAAGGGAGATGTTGTGCGCATTTTTAATGAGCAGACAGGGGAAACGGTCGGCTACAATATTTTTCAAGCATCTACATACGGTGCATTTGAAGGAAATGGCGTCGTTGAATTAACAGAACAAGTGATTGCGACAATTAACGATATATTGAAAAAAAATGGCGTAAATGAACAAGTAACAGCTGATTTATCGCCAAAATTTGTCGTCGGTTATGTAAAAGAAAAAGAGAAACATCCGAATGCTGATAAACTAAGCGTTTGTCAAGTAGATGTTGGAAACGAAACGTTACAAATTGTATGTGGGGCTCCGAACGTAGCCGCAGGACAAAAAGTGGTTGTAGCAAAAGTCGGAGCGGTTATGCCAAGCGGTCTCGTCATTCAAGAAGCGGAATTGCGAGGAGTGAAGTCGTACGGAATGATTTGTTCTGCGCGCGAACTAGACTTACCGAACGCTCCGCAAGAGAAAGGCATTCTTGTTTTGAATGATGAATACGAAGTAGGGCAACCATTTTTCAGCTGACTTCCGTTGCGGTAGTCAGCTTTTTTTGTGGTAAAATAAAACCGAATGCACAAAGAAAGAAAGAGTGAGAATAAAATGGGCTTGTTAAAGGCATTACTTCGCTATTTATTCAGGGGGGATGATGAGACGAAAGAAAATCGTAAACATCCTCCGTCTATGCCGATGAACGAACATAAAGAAATTGAAGCAAAGGTCGTTTACGAATATCCGAAAGGAAAGTTTCGTTTTCCATTAATTCCAGATGAACCAAAAGAAAGCACATATGAACAAAAACAACCATCGCCACAAATCGTTTCGTTTGAACAAAAAACGTACCGCCCAGAACGTACGCGCAACGAATCGCATGCATTTCGCCCAACCGATGTTCCGTCTCCTGTATTTGGTTATAGACGAATAGAACGTGTCGAACGAAAAAACGAAAATGAGGGAGTAGTCGAATTTGAACTTCCAGCTGTTGACGAAGTCGAAAAAGGGGAACGGGTGCATCTACAAGTAAGCGAATGTCCGAAGGAAGAGACGAACGATATGATACGACTAGAAAAACATGTACAGCAAGAGCAAAAACCGGATATACAAGAAGAAAACGAGCATGTTAATGAAAAAGATGAAGAAATGCCAGGGCAACAGCACAAAGAAGAACGGGTACGTCAGCGAAGCGGTGTACCGTATAACGTGATGATGTTGAAACAAGATCGAGAAAAGTGGAAGGAGCGGAAAGAAAAGCAAGCGTACGTATTTCCGTCGCTGTCGTTGTTACAACTTCCACTCATTCGCCACGAAGACGATGAGGCGTGGCTAAAAGAACAAGCTGAGCGTCTCAACGAAACGTTTAAAAATTTTAACGTTGGAGCAACAGTTGTTCACGTGACGCAAGGTCCGACGGTTACCCGTTTTGAAGTCCAGCCAGAACTTGGTGTAAAAGTGAATAAAATTACGAATTTAGCGGACGATATTAAATTAAATTTAGCGGCTGTAGATATTCGTATTGAAGCTCCCATTCCGGGGAAAAACACGATTGGGATCGAAGTGCCTAATCGCTCAAGCCGCCCTGTTTTCATTCGTGAAGTGTTACAAAGCGAAGCGTTTCAACAGTCAACCTCTCCATTGACGGTTGCGCTAGGATTAGATATTTCAGGTAAACCGATCGTAACCGATTTAAAAAAGATGCCACACGGATTAATTGCCGGTGCAACTGGATCAGGAAAAAGCGTATGTATGAATGCGATGTTAGTCAGCTTGTTGTATAAAGCGACGCCACGTGATGTCAAGCTGCTCCTTATTGACCCGAAAATGGTCGAGCTTGCGCCATACAATCATATTCCACATTTAGTCAGCCCCGTTATTACAGATGCAAAGGCAGCAACAGCAGCGTTAAAATGGGCTGTATGTGAAATGGAGAGAAGATATGAGTTGTTTGCACATACAGGTGTGCGCGATATCGTTCGTTATAATGAGTTAGTGCGAAAAGCACAAAAGCCAGAACAACATCTACCTTATATTGTTATTGTCATTGATGAATTAGCAGATTTAATGATGGTTGCGCCAGCTGATGTCGAGGAGGCAATTTGTCGCATCGCACAAAAAGCGCGGGCGTGTGGTATCCATTTGCTTGTTGCTACACAAAGACCATCTGTTGATGTCATTACCGGACTAATTAAGGCGAATATTCCAACGCGCATCGCCTTTTCCGTATCGTCACAAATTGATTCGCGCACGATTATCGATATGAATGGAGCAGAAAAATTACTCGGTCGCGGCGATATGTTATTTTTAGAAAATGGAACAGCAAAACCAATTCGCTTACAAGGCAATTTTGTGTCTGATGAGGAAATCGAGCGCGTCGTGTCCCATGTGCGTCAGCAAATGGAGCCGTCGTATTTATTTCAACATGATGAGCTATTGCAACAACATACACAAGCTGATGAAGATGATGAACTGTTTTATGAAGCGTGTGAGTTTGTCGTTCAACAAGGTGGTGCCTCCACATCGAGCTTACAACGTCGTTTTCGTATTGGGTACAACCGAGCGGCTCGTTTAATTGAAATGATGGAGCAGCGTGGAATTGTATCGGCACCAAAAGGAAGCAAGCCGCGCGATGTGTTAATTAATGAACAAGATCTTGAACAACTACAAGACACGATTTAGATAGAGTAGTCGTGAAATAAAAAACATGCTATGCTAAATACGTGAAAACGATGGCTGAAGGGGAAAGCAAAATGAAAGAAATTGAATTGAAATTACAAGGGAAAATTAAACGGCTAACAAATAAAACGTTTAAATTTGATGAGCGTGTGCGAGATGGCTGGTTTTCAGCCGTATATTTTTTGAAGACGCGTGAAATCGTGAAAGAGTTTCGTCCGAATAACATTGTTACGATGCAATTTTTTCAAAAGGAACATGCTGTGTTATGCGGGACAGATGAAGTCATTGCATTGTTACATACGTTTGCTGATGAGCCAGAAAAATTAGAAATTTATTCGTTAAAAGACGGCGATAAAATTAGCCCATTTGAAACGGTGTTGACTATTACAGGTCCATATCAAAATTTCGGATATTTAGAAGGAATTATTGACGGCATTTTAGCTCGTCGCACATCTGTGGCAACGAACGTATATAACGTTGTAAAGGCGGCGGCATTATCCGGCGTGCAAAAGCCGATCATTTTTATGGGAGATCGTGATGATCACTTTATGATGCAAGCAGGTGATGGGTATGCTGCTTTTATTGGCGGCTCAACTGCCCAAGCGACGCATGCGATGAACGAATGGTGGGGAAAACAAGGAATGGGAACGATGCCGCATGCGCTCATTCAATTGTTTGATGGCGATGTCGTTGCCGCGACAAAGGCGTACCATGCGAAATATCCAGATGATGATTTAATTGTTCTCGTTGACTATAACAATGACTGTATCACAGACGCGTTAAAAGTGGCTCACGAATTTGGGGATAAGTTAAAGGCCGTTCGCGTTGATACGTCACGAACGATGATCGACCAATATTTTATTCGCCATCCAGAAGTGCTTGGAACATTTGATCCGCGCGGTGTTAACCCACCACTTATTTTTGCTTTGCGTGAGGCGCTTGATCGTGAAGGATTTGAGCATGTAAAAATTGTTGTAAGCGGCGGATTTAATGAGCAGCGCATTATTGAGTTTGAAAAACAAGGTGTGCCGGTCGATATGTACGGAGTGGGGAGCAGCTTGTTAAAAGTACATATCGGTTTTACTGGCGATAACGTGTTATTAAATGGAAAGCATCAAGCGAAAGCCGGCCGACGCTATCGGCCGAATCCGCGCCTTGAAAAAGTTGAGTATACACCTCAGTAACGCGGAAAAACTGATAGAAGAACGTCTCTTCTATCAGTTTTTCTTATCATCGCAGTGAAACGATGGTATAATGAACGTTGTTACATAAGATGAAAAAGAGCAAAACGAAATTTGTGTCATATACTGTTATATAGATCAACGATAGTTGGTGGAGGTTTTTTTATGACTATTTATCATTTTGTCGGCATTAAAGGAACTGGAATGAGTGCACTTGCTCAAGTGTTACACGATATGAAATGTGTCGTGCAAGGTTCAGACTACGATAAACGATTTTTTACGCAAGAAGCTTTAGAAAAGAGAGGAATCCCTATTTTCCCGTTCAGCGCCGAAAATATTCAAAAAAATATGATCGTGATTGCAGGTAACGCATTTCCAGATACTCATGAAGAAATTGTGGCGGCGCGCGAGCTCGGTGTACCGGTTGTTCGTTATCATCAGTTTTTAGGTGAGTTTTCGAAAAAATTCACGAGTGTCGCTGTCACAGGTGCTCATGGAAAAACATCAACGACAGGGTTGCTTGCTCATGTTATGCAAGGAGCACAGCCAACGTCATATTTGATTGGAGATGGTTCCGGAAAAGGTCAGGAAGAAAGTAAATATTTTGTGTTTGAAGCGTGTGAATATCGTCGTCACTTTCTAGCTTATTCTCCCGATTATGCCATTATGACGAACATTGATTTTGACCATCCTGATTACTTCGCTAATATTGAAGATGTATTCTCAGCATTTCAACAAATGGCATGGCAAGTAAGGAAAGGGATCATTGCTTGCGGAGATGATGAGTATTTACAAAAAATCCAAGCTAAAGTACCTGTCGTTTTTTATGGTTTCGGAGAAGATAATGATTTTCAAGCGCGCAATATTGTGAAGACGCCGGAAGGAACATCGTTTGACGTGTTTGTACGCCATACATTTTTCGCGCCTTTTCATATTCCGCGATATGGCGATCATAATGTACTCAATGCGCTTGCAGTCATTGCGCTTTGCCATTATGAAGGAATCGATGTTAACATTATTCAAGAACGCTTAACGAATTTCCCTGGTGTGAAACGCCGTTTCAATGAGAAGCTGTTTGGCTCTCAAGTGCTTATTGATGATTATGCCCATCATCCGACAGAAATACGGGCAACAGTTGAGGCAGCAAGGCAAAAATATCCGGAGCGCGAAGTTGTTGCGATTTTTCAACCGCATACGTATACAAGAACACTAACATTTTTACAACAGTTTGCGGAAAGTTTATCGCTCGCTGACGCCGTATATTTGTGCGATATTTTCGGATCGGCGCGGGAGCATCAAGGGAAATTATCGATCGAAGATTTGCGTGCAAGAATTGACGGAGCAAAGCTTTTGCATGAAGAACAAGTCGATATGTTGAAAAAACATCATGATGCTGTGCTCATTTTTATGGGAGCGGGCGATATTCAAAAGTTTCAAGAGAAATATGAGCAATCGGTTCACGTATAAGTAAAAAAGCAACTATGATGCGCTCATAGTTGCTTTTTTCATCTCCTCATACGTGACGTTCCAATGCGAAGCGTGCCATTGTGCACCTTGTTCGGTGATCCATAGCACTTGAGGAGATTCGTGTCTCACATGAAACATTTGTGCAATATGTTGCGACAACGGGCGAGCGTGTTGCACATGTAAGTAATATGCATGAATATGTGGGAAGTCATGTGTAAATTGCTCAAACTCTATCCATGCCCGATGGCTAATTGGACATGTAAGACTATTTTTCAAAAATAAAAATGGTCGCTGTGACAAACAGATTTGCTCAAACTGTTCGATTGTTTCAATTTTCTCCATGTGTATCATTTCCTTTATTCAAACGTTTTTCTACATCATGAACAGCTTGTTCCGTTTCTTTTAACAACTGTTCGACATCCGATTGTTCGACATCCGATGAAGGGAGTGGGATGGAAATGGATGGGAACGGTTTTTGCTCCTCTTGATCTACGTTGCTTGGTTCGTTTTTTACTCCAGATAAATCATGTAATATTTGTTCCCCTCGAATAGTGGATTCATGCAATAGTTGTTTTCCTTTTTCGCTCGATAAAAATAATGCAGTTGCAGCACCGGCAATGCCGCCAACAATAGCACCGAGTAGAAAAGAATGATTTTTTGACATACAAACTCCTCCTTATTTTCGTTTTCCTTTCCATTTCGTCCATAGTTCAATGAGTGTTTGCCCCCATTGAATCGCCTGTGTAATTTTTTTTTCATTTGTTGCTAACGTTTTACATATTGAATCGTTAAATGATTGAACGGTTACACCTACTTGTTTGACCGCATCAAATACACTTTGCAAGCTTTCAGCTTTTTTATGCATATCATCTGCGAGCGCGTTCGTCTTATGTAGTAATTGTGCCGTTTCTTTCCCGATTTCATGCATTTGTTTTTCGACTTCCTCAACGGTTTTTGCTACGTGTTGTAATGTTGTTTGCAAAGTTTTCAATGTTTGAACGACATAAATGACTAAAACAAGAAAGGCGATCGCGATGAGCGCAACACTACTGTATAAAACGATATCCATTGTAAAGAACTCCTTTCTAGCTATCTTACTTTTCATTCGACAAAATGAGAAAAAATCCTGCAAAAAACTCCAAATTTTTTGTGGATCGGTTACAATATACATGTACATATGATGGAATGGAGGAATACAAAATGAAAGACCCGCGTATTGAAAAGTTAGCAAAAAATTTAATCCATTACTCGCTCCGTTTACAAAAAGGTGAAAAAGTATTAATTGAAAATTTCGGTTTACAGCGGGAGCTTGTCATCGCTCTTGTGCGCGAGGTGTATGCCGTAGGCGCTTACCCGTTTGTGTCGTTAAAAGACCATCAAGTTGATCGCGCACTTTTGCTCGGTGCACAAGAAGAGCAGTTTAACATGATGGCTGAATTTGAAGCAAATGTTATGAAACAAATGGATGCCTACATCGGTTTACGTGCGGGCGATAACATCAATGAGTTTGCTGATGTGCCAGCTGACAAAATGAAAATTCACGGAAAAACAATTATGCAAAAAGTGCACCGTGACATTCGTGTGCCGAAAACGAAATGGGTCGTGCTCCGTTACCCTAATCCGTCGATGGCTCAGCTTGCGAAAATGAGCACGGAGGCGTTTGAAGATTTTTATTTCAATGTATGTAACTTAGACTACGGAAAAATGGATAGAGCGATGGACGCGCTCGTCGAACTGATGAATAAAACTGACGAAGTACGCATTACAGGGCCGGGTACAGATTTAACGTTCTCAATCAAAGATATTCCTGCTGTAAAATGTTCGGGTCAGATGAACATTCCAGATGGGGAAGTGTATACTGCTCCTGTACGTGATTCGGTAAATGGTACAATTACATTTAATACACCATCCCCTTATCAAGGATTTACGTTTGAGAACGTGAAATTAACGTTTAAAGATGGGAAAATTATTGAAGCAACCGCTAATGATACAGAGCGCATCAACCAAATTTTCGATACCGATGAAGGAGCGCGCTATATTGGCGAATTCGCGATCGGAGTCAATCCCTACATTCAACATCCGATGCAAGATATTTTGTTCGATGAAAAAATTGATGGAAGTTTCCACTTTACACCAGGTCAATGTTACGATGAAGCATACAACGGCAACCATTCCAACATTCATTGGGATATGGTTATGATTCAACGCCCAGAATATGGTGGCGGTGAAATTTACTTTGACGGCGTACTCATTCGTAAAGACGGTCGATTTGTTATCCCACAATTAGAGCCGTTAAATCCAGAAAACTTAAAATAAAAGAAAAAGCAACTATGGCGCGTTCATAGTTGCTTTTTTTACAATCCATTTAGTTTTTCTTATCCCAAACAATTTCGAGTTGATCTCCTGGTGCGAGCGGTTCATAAAATGTTGTCGGTTCGCCGTTTTTAAGCAATGTAAACGTTGTTGAAGCCCCGTGAGGAATAGCGACTTCGACATATTGAAATATATCTTGAAAAATGAAAGGTTCCATTTTTTTTTCATAGAATTGAAGCACGTCTCCATGTTGGACCGTATCGTTGTCGCTAAGCTCAACACCGTCACGATAAAACGCGCCGATTTGTTTCGTTAACGTCAATGTTTCCCCATGAAATATAATTGGCATGGAATAATACAGTTTCAGCTGTTTTGCTTCGGCAATTTGAGCAATCGTTCGCTCGTTTTGTTTATGAACAACGATCGTGTCTCCGTCTTCAAATGTGGCATAGCGTTGGCATTCGATTCCATTCCGATATATTGTTCCACTCCATTCAGGAAACGTGATTTTTTTTTCGTTCAATATGAATGTAAACGGTTCGAGTTGCTGGATAAGATGCTCGTTTTTTGTCGCTTGTAAAAGTTGTTCAATCGTTTCAGGCATGTGAACGACAATGTCATCTCGATCACATAAAACGGTATCGAGAGAAACATGTTGTCCGTTTCGTAATATAACAGGCTCAATCGTATATCGTTGTCCGTTAATTGTCACTTGTTTTGTCGGCAATGATTCAAGTAAGTCACGAAGGTGAACGGTCGCCTGTTTGCCGTCTCGTCCTTTTTCAACAACGATGTCGTCCCCGTTTGTAATCGGTGTATCAAATGTGGCTCGTTCACCATTTTTCATTATGAGCGGTGGTTCGCCGTACGTCCCTGGTATAGTAATCGTTTGCCCGTTTAACGTCACAACGCAAGCGAGGCCGGGTTTTCCATACAGTTTATGTAATTGAATACCGACTGCTAATAGCGCATCGCCAATCGTCAGTTGTTTCATATCAAATAGGCGAATAGGCTGACCATTTACATGAACTGTTACGTATTGAATAGGCGTTTGCTTTGCAGCAATTGCAATTCCAATCGGAGTGACGAGTTCTGGTCGATGTTTCATCTCCTCACGGTCAATGTGCAATTTTTGGATGGCATCAATACCGCGAATAGCCACGCGATTTTCGGGGAGATGAAGCTTTTGAGCGAGCCGTTTTGGCAGTTCAGGTGTTAAGCTTCCTCCTCCAACGAGCATGACTGCTTTTGGTGGTTGATGATTGTTTAACCGCAAAATTTCTTTGCTGATCGCATCAGCGAGGCGATCGATTGCATCTGAAATCGTTGTAATCATTTGTTCTCGTAGTACTTCCGTTTCAAAACCGAGAACGTCTGTAATCGTTATCGTTTCTTTTGTATGCAAGTCACGTTTCGCTTGTTCAGCAAGAGGAAAATCAAGTAAATACGCATCTGAAATGGCTTCAGTAATTTCATCTCCTGCCATCGGTACCATGCCGTAGGCGATGACTGTACCGAGATCGGTAATGGCGATATCAGACGTTCCTGCCCCGATATCTACGAGCGCTATATTTAATCGTCTCATAGTTGGAGGAATAAGTACGTTCAATGCAGCAATCGGTTCAAGTGTTAGCGCCTCCATTTCCAAATGGGCGCGTTGTAGTGCGGCAAGAAGTGACTCAACAACGAGTCTCGGTAAAAATGTAGCGATCACTTCAACGCTTGCCTCGTCTCCTTGCTGATCAATTAAGTTGCCGATTTCTTCTCCTTCGATTTCGTATCGTGTGACGGAATAACCGACACAATAATAATGATGACTTTTTTCGATAGATGATTTTTCGGCTAACGTAGTTTGTGCTTGTTGAACAGCAGCAAGTTCTAGATACGCTACATCCTCGTGTGTTAAAAGAGGCTTTCCTTTTATTGAAATAGTAATTTTCCCTTTTTCTGTTTTTAATGAGCGTCCTGCAGCTGCAACACATACACGGGTAAGAGGTCCGTGTCGTTCCTCTAATATTTTTTTTATATCGATAATGACTTTCGCAACAGCGAGCACATCGTGAATTTGCCCGTCAAGCATTGCCCGTTCTTCATGTTCTTTAATGACCATGTCCTCAACTTGATATTGCCCGTCTGTTTCCTTTAAAATAATGCCAACTACTGAACGCGTGCCAATGTCTAGTGCAAAAATCAAGGTTCTCACCTTCTTTTTCGAAAATTAAAAAATTCTTTATTGCTTAAACGCGTTTTATAAATAAAGGGGTGACAACTTTACCCACTTCGTTTATAATAATCTCTAATTATATTATATAGAAATGTACCACATTTTTTAGCTTACATAAAGAAAGGATGAGATGAATGAGCAACGAACGATTAGATGAGCTGAGAGCGAAGGTTGATGAGCTAAATTTGCAGTTGTTAAAGTTAATTAATGAACGTGGGCGTCTCGTGCAAGAAATTGGGAAAATTAAAGACGCACAAGGTACGTATTTTTATGACCCTGTTCGCGAACGAAAAATGTTAGATTTAATTTTAGAACATAATGATGGACCATTTGATACAGCGACGTTGAAACATATTTTTAAGGAGATTTTTAAAGCCGGTCTTGATTTGCAAGAAGACGATCATAAAAAAGCATTGCTCGTATCTCGAAAGAAGAAGCCAGAAAATACGATTGTCGACGTGAAAGGTGAAAAAATTGGTGATGGCAATCAATATTTTGTTATGGGACCGTGCGCGGTTGAAAGCTACGAACAAGTAGCGGAAGTAGCGCAAGCGATTAAACGACACGGGTTAAAATTGTTGCGCGGTGGAGCGTATAAGCCGCGTACATCGCCGTACGATTTCCAAGGACTTGGAGTCGAAGGATTAAAAATTTTAAAACGGGTAGCGGACGAGTTCGATTTAGCGGTCATTAGTGAAATCGTCACACCTGCGGATATTGAAAAAGCGCTCGATTACATTGATGTTATTCAAATTGGAGCGCGCAATATGCAAAACTTTGAGTTGTTAAAAGCAGCTGGTCAAGTGAATAAGCCAGTATTGTTAAAACGCGGGTTAGCTGCTACGATCGAAGAGTTTATCCATGCGGCAGAGTACATTATGTCACAAGGAAATGGTCAAATCATTTTATGTGAACGTGGAATTCGCACGTACGAAAAAGCGACGAGAAATACGCTTGATATTTCAGCCGTACCGATTTTGAAAAAGGAAACGCATTTGCCTGTGTTTGTCGATGTGACACATTCAACAGGACGCCGTGATTTGCTTTTACCTTGTGCCAAAGCTGCGCTTGCGATCGGAGCTGACGGAGTGATGGCAGAAGTGCATCCAGATCCAGCCGTTGCCCTATCCGATTCAGCTCAACAAATGGATATTGATCAATTCAATGAGTTTATGGAGGAATTGAAGTCGTTCCAAAAACAATTTGTAAAAGCATAACGAAGAAAAGCTGGTGAAGTGTTCACCGGCTTTTTCTTATGAATTTACTTGTGAAAACGTTGCACTTAGGTAATCATTTATCGTATGATATTTTTACATAAAATTGCGATTCACGACAGTTTTCGATATATAGAGCATAAAAAAAGGAGTGTATGTGATGAATGTAACAATTTATGATGTAGCAAGAGAAGCAAACGTGTCTATGGCGACCGTTTCGCGTGTAGTTAACGGTAACCCGAACGTCAAGCCATCAACGAGAAAAAAAGTGTTAGAAGTCATTGAACGGCTTGGATATCGTCCAAACGCGGTAGCACGTGGATTGGCAAGCAAAAAGACGACGACGGTTGGCGTGATCATTCCCGATATTTCGAATATTTTCTTTGCAGAAATGGCGCGCGGAATTGAAGATATTGCAACGATGTATAAATATAACATCATTTTGAGCAATTCTGATCAAAACAAGGAAAAAGAGTTGCACTTATTAAATACAATGCTTGCGAAACAAGTTGATGGCATTTTATTTATGGGTGGCGACATAACGGAAGAGCATGTCGAGCAGTTTAAAAAATCGGATGTGCCGATTGTATTGGCGGCAACAATCGAACGAAATGAGATCATCCCGTCTGTCAACATTGACTACGAACAAGCGGCTTACGATGCTGTTCATATGCTTATTGAAAAAGGACATGAACGAATTGCATATGTGACAGGTCCGCTGAATGATCCGATTAACGGGTTAAAAAAATTAGCTGGTTATCGTCGTGCCTTAGAAGAAGCGAGCATTGCTTATGATGATGAACTTGTTGTTGAAGGGGATTACACATATGACTCTGGCATCGAAGCGTATGACAAGTTAGCCGAACTTGCAGAGCGTCCAACAGCGATCTTTGTTGGAACAGATGAAATGGCTCTCGGGGTCATTCATGGTGCGCAAGATCGCGGCGTACGCATTCCTGATGAATTGGAAGTTGTCGGTTTTGATAATACACGTTTAGCAACAATGGTTCGTCCAAAGTTGACGACGGTTGTACAGCCGATGTACGATATTGGCGCTGTGGCGATGCGTCTATTAACGAAATATATGAATAAAGAACATGTTGACAATCACATCGTCGTGTTGCCGCATCGTATTGAATATCGCGATTCGACAAAATAGGCGGCGCGGCTCACTGTGCGTACGAACATAGAAAAGGGTGTTCGCTACTTTTCGGAACACCCTTGTTATTTTGTTATAAGTTTAACCGTTGTTTATTGCTTCGGATTGGATGGAGCGCTTTCATGACAGTTTGGGCATTTTTTTCTGAAATTTCAGCCTTTCTCGGAATAGGTGGGTATAAGTCTTCTGGATCATCCCACTTGAGTGGTAAAGAAACGGGAGCGTGCCGTTGCCAGCGGGCGATCCATTCCTCCGGTAAAGATTCAGAAATATCGGATTGTTCTGTCATTTCAAACCATAATAACGCCCATGCACGTGGAACAACGCGCCAAATGTCATACCCTCCTCCTCCGATCGCAATCCAACGGCCGTTGCAATATTGATGCGCGATTTGATGCGCGATTTTTGGAATTTCGCGATAAATACGCATCGTTGTACACAAATGTGTTAATGGATCATAATAATGTGCGTCCACTCCATTTTGAGTCAAGATGACGTCCGGACGGAAAAAGTCAGCAATTTCGATCAGCGCTTCTGTATATGCTGCTAACCACGACTCATCTTCTGTAAACGCATCAACGGGAATGTTGAAAGAGTAGCCATATCCTTTTCCTTGTCCTCGTTCATTCACATTTCCTGTACCAGGGAATAAGTAACGCCCTGTTTCATGGATTGAAAACGTGCATACATTCGGGTCATCGTAAAACGTCCATTGCACCCCGTCGCCATGGTGGGCATCTGTATCCACATATAAAACACGCACACCGTACTTTTCTTGCATATATTTAATGGCGACAGAGCTATCATTGTAGATGCAAAAACCTGATGCTTTGCCACGAAATCCATGATGGAGCCCTCCCCCTAAACTGAGCGCATGCTCAGCCTTGCCGGAAAGTACGTAATCAACTGCTGTTAATGTTCCGCCAACAAGAAGAGCGCTCGCTTCATGCATATTTGGAAAAATGGGTGTATCTTCTGTACCTAATCCATAATTGAGGGCAACTTCTTCTGGCAGTTGTCCTCTTCCTGCTTTTTTTACTGCTTCAATGTAATCGGTATCATGAACAAGTGCTAGCTCTTCGTCTGTTGCTAGACGTGGTGCTACAATTTGTGAATCATGAAGCGCGCCCAGCGTCTGTAATAAGTCGTACGTGAGTTTGACGCGCAGCTGGTTGAACGGATGGCGATCATGGAACTTGTATGTTTGGAATGCATCAGAATAAATAAATACGCTATTTTTACTCATGATGAAACCCCCGGCAAGTTCGGCCATAAAACGTCGTATCCTTGTGCCTTTAAATCATGAATAATCGTCATCGGGTTCATCGTTTGAATACGAAAAACAAGAACTTTATACATTTCATTTTGATCAGGATAGATGAGAACACTTGAAATATTGATGTTATGTTTTTGGAAAACAGAAGCGACTTCGCTTAACATTCCTGCCCGATTCGGCACTTTAATTTCGATTTGCGATCCAGGTTGGTGAGCCCCTGTCAGTTGCACAAGTGTGTACAACAAATCGCTTTCTGTAATGATGCCGACAAGTTTATTTTCTTTGACAATGGGCATGCAGCTAATGCGGTGTTCGTAAAACAAAGCGGCTATTTCTTCGACGAAGTCAAGCGGATGTCCTGTAATGACGTTTGTTTTCATAATGGTGCTTAACGGTTTTTGCAAATCTTCGAGATGTTCATTCGCGTGGAAAATAGACGGACTTGCATCGCGTAAATCTCGGTCGGTAACGATGCCGATGACATGTTGTTCATCATCGACAATAGGTAAGTGACGAATGTTTTTTTGCTTGATGATATTTAGCGCATCACCAATTGTGTTTGACGGCTTTAATGCGATAACATCCGTTTTCATTATTTGTTCGACAATCATTTCCCCATCCCCTTTGTTTTTAATACATGAAGCGGTTCATAAAGCGTAATTGGTCAAATTTTTGAATAGATTGCTGATCGACGCGTTTTCCGATTCGAGCCATTAAACAATTAGCTGGATGTGAACAAATTTCTGGATCGTCCGTTGCGTACCAGACGAGTCCACCTGCGTTCATCATTTTCTCCATTACTTTTCGATATTCCCATACGTTTAAACCCGTTCGTTTTAAATCCCAATGCCAATAGTACTCTGTTGTAATAATGATGTAATCTTCCATCGCATCATCCATCATGGCAACTTTCAACAAATTTTTTCCGACACCGCAGCCTCGAAAGTCTGGGATAACTTCAATTGCACCAAGTTCGATTAAATTTTCCATCTTCCCTTGCGACCATCTTTCTAGCGGGTCGGGATATAAAAAGGTCACGTAGCCAACGATCGTATGACCGTGGCGAGCAATAATAATTCGTCCTTCTGGAAGGCCAGCAATTTCAATGAGCGCTTGATGTTGTTGATGCGGCTGACGAAATGCTGTTAAATCGTGATGAAATTCATAACTAGCTAGTTTTTCGGGAGAAATCGGCCCTTCAATAATTAACGTTCCTTTCGGTGTTTTTAACTGTTTTGCGTTATATGTTTTTTTATGCTCCATTACCCCACCGCCTACTGAAATGATCTTATTTCAATTATACATAAAAAAATAAAAATTAAATCGTTTTCATAATAAACACAAATGAAAATTTTTTAAAAATTGAGAAATCATTTATAGTATAATATAATACGAGTGTAAAGACTTCAAACAAGGGGGAGTTTGGGATGATTAAAGTGGAAACGCTACCAGTCATTCAAGGGGATTTTAATTTAAAAAACTATGAAGAAACGTATCAAACGTTTGACTGGTCAGAGGCGGAGAAAAACTTTTCTTGGTACGAAACTGGAAAAGTGAATATGGCGTATGAAGCAATTGATCGCCACGTAGAAACGTTTCGAAAAAACAAAGTCGCTCTTTACTATCGCGATGCGACAAGAGAAGAAAAGTACACATTTAAAGAAATGAAAGAGTTTTCGAACAAAGTAGCCAACGTGTTAAAAGAAGTGGCTGATGTTGAAAAAGGTGATCGCGTCTTTATTTTTATGCCTCGTTCACCAGAATTATATTTCTCTGTGCTTGGTGCAATTAAACTTGGTGCAATTGTTGGGCCGCTTTTTGAGGCATTCATGGAAGGAGCAGTCCGTGATCGTTTAGAAGATAGCGAGGCAAAAGTGATTATTACAACACCTGAACTGTTGCCGCGAGTGCCTGTCAATGAACTACCGGCATTAAAATACGTATTTTTAGTCGGAGATGACGTGAAAGAAGAAGGCCCATTTTTTGATTTGAAAAAACGGATGAATGCCGCAAGCAAACATTTTGATATTGAATGGGTCGGACGTGAGGACGGTCTCATTTTACATTATACATCTGGTTCAACAGGGAAACCAAAAGGTGTATTGCATGTGCATAACGCTATGATCCAGCATTATCAAACGGCAAAATGGGTGTTAGACTTAAAAGAGGACGATGTATATTGGTGCACAGCTGACCCAGGTTGGGTAACGGGAACATCATATGGTATTTTCGGTCCGTGGCTTTGCGGAGCATCAAACGTCATTGTAGGGGGACGATTTAACCCAGAAGCGTGGTACAAAACGATTGAAGACTATGGTGTGACAGTATGGTATAGTGCACCGACAGCATTCCGGATGTTGATGGGTGCTGGGGACGAGATTGTGAAAAAATATGATTTGCGTTCACTTCGCCATATTTTAAGTGTTGGTGAACCGCTCAATCCAGAAGTTGTTCGCTGGGGAATGAAAGTGTTCAACCGTCGCATTCATGATACATGGTGGATGACAGAGACGGGAGGTCAGCTCATCTGCAACTATCCATGTATGGAAATTAAACCGGGATCGATGGGCAAGCCGATTCCAGGAGTCAAAGCAGCGATTGTTGATGATCAAGGAAATGAATTGCCACCGTATCGTATGGGGAATTTGGCGATTAAAAAGGGTTGGCCGTCCATGATGCGTGCTATCTGGAACAATCCACAAAAATATGAGTCATATTTCTTGCCTGGTGATTGGTATGTATCTGGTGATTCTGCGTATATGGATGAGGACGGATATTTTTGGTTCCAGGGACGAATTGATGACGTCATTATGACAGCTGGAGAGCGTGTCGGTCCGTTTGAAGTAGAAAGTAAGCTCGTTGAACATCCAGCTGTTGCAGAAGCAGGTGTCATCGGAAAACCGGATCCAGTGCGCGGTGAAATTATTAAAGCGTTTGTAGCTTTACGCGAGGGGTACGAGCCGTCAGAAGAATTAAAAGAAGATATTCGTAACTTTGTGAAAAAAGGCTTAGCAGCACATGCCGCACCGCGTGAAATCGAGTTTCGTGACAAACTTCCAAAAACGAGAAGTGGAAAAATTATGCGTCGCGTCTTAAAAGCTTGGGAGCTAAACTTACCGACAGGTGACTTATCAACAATGGAAGATTAAAAAAATCGGGCTCGGCCCGATTTTTTTAATTAGTTGATGGTTGCTCTTCGGTCGGTATGTCTATCGGTTGTTCATCGGTTGATTGCTCAGGTGGTGTAGCAGGCAGCATGCGAACGATATTTGACGGATTTGATTCCAATCCAGCGATGTCGACAGCAGTAACATAATATATTCCTTGTTTTAACGGTATGCTTTTTTGTTCTCCTTTACGTATTGTTGCGATGACTTGAAACGGTGCTGTTTCTGATGCTGTGTAATATACGCGATAACCAATGACGTCTTGTTCGTGATGTTCGCCCCAGACGAGCTTTGCTCCTTTTTGTTGCACTGCAAGCGGATCTGGTTTTTTACCGTTTTCTTGAAGTGTTTTTGCTACAAATACATGTTTCCACTTGTCGTTTCGAGGAAGCAGTTGGCTCATATCTTTTATATGTTGAATTCCCCATTGTTCAAGCAATGAACCGTCAATCATTACGCCTTCCTTTGTAAATTCCCTCGGTGTTGATGGAAGCGCAACGTATCGTTCTCCGTTTAATTCGACGAAAGCCCCGCTCACTAAATACTGATCTTCTTGTTTCGGTACGAAGGCGGTATTGAATAAATCACTTTCTATAAGTCCGAACCGTTTGCACGTTTTTGACGGAAGTAATCCGGAAATGACACAATATGAACGTTGTACAATGCCACCTGGCATGTGAAATCGCTCTTGTGGCGCAATCAGCTCTGGACGAATGTCGTATGCCCCGTTTATTAATTGCGCCCATAGTAGTAAGTTTCTTTGGGAATATGATAGTCCTTTATAACTTTTTTCGAGTGGCTTTGGTGTATCATATCCCATCCATATACCGAATGTAACATTCGGGTTTGTTGCTACGAACCAAGCATCTTTCGTATTTTGGCTCGTTCCGGTTTTTCCAGCCCAGTCTGCTGAAAATTTCAGCTTGCCATTTAAAAAGGCGGCCGTGCCGGAGCGAATGACGTCGCGCATCATATCAATCGTTAAATAGGCCGTTTGTGGCGAAAATACTTCTACCGGCTTTGTTTCATGCTCGTATACGACATTTCCGTTTTTATCGACAATTTTTTCGATTAAGTACGCATCGATAAACGTTCCGCCATTAGCAAATGTTGCGTATGCGTTTACGTTCTCTTCAATCGTTACCCCTTTTGTCAATCCGCCAAGCGCAAGTGACAAGTTGTGTCCATCCCCTGTTGTTAAACTTGTAAAGCCCATTTTTTCTAAATAGGAAATGGGGCGTTGCTCGATGATGCGCGCATACGTCCGAATGGCAGGAATGTTATACGACTTTTTCAACGCATGACGTACGGATGTTAAGCCATGCGTTTTTCCATCCGCGTTTTTCGGTCGGTACGGACCTTGTTTCGTTGGGATTTCCAACTCGATATCTGGGATAACAGAGCCAGGCTGAACGATGCCCATTTCCATCGCTGGTGCATAAACAAGAAGTGGCTTCATCGTTGAACCGTTTGAACGATATGCTTGTGTTGCGTGATTGAGCTGTTCCCGTTTATAATCTCGTCCGCCGACAAAACTAATGATGCGTCCTGTTTTGTTTTCGATTAAAATCGCTCCCACTTCGACTGGTTGACGAACAGAAACGATTTGTCCTGTTTTTTCATCCTTTTTTCGTACAATCGTATCGCTTCCAAAGTAAGGATATTTTTCAACAATTGCTTTCATTCGTTCATATATGTTTTTATCAATTGTCGTATAAATTGTATACCCATTTTGACGCAGTTGTTTTTCCGCTTTTTCAGCATATTCCCTATATAGTTGATCATTTGATCGTACATCTTGTCGTTCGTATCCGTCTTTTTTCGCTAATAAATCAATAAAAATATCCTTTGCACGTCGTTCGATTTCAAACGTGAGCCAAGGATACTTTTCAACAGGAGAGGGTAAAGAAGACACAAAATCTTTTGTAATGTCATACGCTAGCGCTTCTTTGTATTGTTTTTCCGAAATGTATCCTGCTTTTTTCATGCGCGATAATACAGTTTTCATCCGATTTAACGCTGGGGATAAATCGTTTTTCAACTCCCCTTTGCTTGTAAAAGGTGTATAGCGAAATGGACTTTGTGGCAATCCTGCTAAAAAAGCCGCTTGTGGCAATGTGAGTTCTTTCGCATCGATGCCGAAAACGCCTTTTGCAGCAGCTTGAACGCCAGCAATATTTCGTCCGGATGCGTTTCGTCCAAACGTTACAACGTTAATGTAGGCTTCTAAAATTTCATCTTTCGTAAAAAATTTCTCAAGGCGTAAAGCAAGTAATACTTCTTTTGCTTTTCGCTCAAACGACACTTCGCTTGTTAAAATTTGATTTTTTACAAGTTGTTGTGTTAATGTACTTCCTCCGCTGCGTGTTGAGGAGTTTGTTGCTTCTTGAAAAATGGCACGTATAATAGCTTTTGGTACAACCCCTTTATGTTCATAAAAATGTTCATCTTCCGTCGCAATGACGGCTTGAATGAAATAAGGGGAAACTTGCGAAAGTTTGACTTCATCGCGTTCTAAATCTGAACGGAAATAGCCAAGATATTCACGATTGGCGAAGTAAATGTGTGTCGTTTCTTCATAGTTATAAATATCTTTTTTCATTTCTTTGTACGGGATCGGTTTGACATCTTTTACAAGCGAGGCGAAATATCCGACACCGACACCGAAGGCAAAACTAAATGCGCATAAGCTTGCGATGAATATAATTAAACATACATTCCAAACGACTTCATATGTAATTGTGAAATGGCGCCATAGTTTTTGCCATGAAAATCGGACTTGTTTTTCTGACATAGTGACCTCCCATCCGTATTGTATTTCCATTATTATATCATAATTTGTTTTTTTATATCGGAAAATGTCTAAATTTGTTTGAAGACCTTGACAACGATTTGTGTTTTATGATAAAAGAGAGTATGCTGACATGTAAATAATTGAGCGATGATCGGAATGAGTAGTGCTTATCTCCCTGCGACCAGAGAGCTAGTGGTTGGTGTGAACTAGCGCATAGATGAGCATGAATTACCTTCGGGAGCATCTTTTGCGAACGGCGTGTGCCAAGTAGCAAAAGACGGTGTCGACCGTTATGGCAATGAAGCGAGAGAACATAGGTGTTCTCTAAGTAGGGTGGTACCGCGATAAAAACTCGTCCCTTCGTGTGAAGGACGAGTTTTTTTATTTCAATAATGGATAGAAAGGGTGGTCGAGATGGATTTGCTTCAAGATTTGCAATTTCGTGGTTTAATTAATCAAATGACGGATGAGGATGGACTGAAAGCGTTACTAGCAGAGGAGCGTGTAAAATTATATTGCGGGTTTGATCCAACAGCAGATAGTTTGCATATCGGTCATTTGCTCCCGATTTTAATGTTGCGTCGTTTCCAACAAGCAGGGCATCAACCGATTGCGCTCGTCGGTGGGGCAACAGGACTCATTGGAGACCCAAGCGGAAAGAAAACAGAGCGAAAATTAAATGAAAAAGAGACAGTCGCTTATTACAGTGAGCGAATTAAACAACAGCTAAGCCGTTTTTTAGATTTTGAGAAAGTCGACAATCCAGCCATTATTGCAAATAACTATGAATGGATCGGTTCGCTTGATGTCATTACGTTTTTGCGTGATGTTGGGAGAAACTTTGGAATTAACTATATGCTTGCAAAAGAATCCGTACAGTCGCGGTTAGAAACAGGCATTTCATTTACGGAATTTAGTTATATGATTTTACAGGCGTACGACTTTTTAAAACTGTACGAAATGTATGGATGTAAGTTGCAAGTAGGCGGAAGTGACCAATGGGGGAACATTACAGCTGGGTTGGAACTCATCCGAAAAACAGAAGAAGATGCAAAAGTGTTTGGATTAACCGTTCCGCTCGTCACAAAAGCAGATGGGACGAAGTTTGGTAAAACAGAAGGTGGAGCGGTATGGCTTGATGCTGACAAAACATCCCCATATGAATTTTACCAATTTTGGATTAATACAGATGACCGTGATGTCGTAAAATATTTGAAATACTTCACGTTTTTATCACATGAAGAAATTATCGAATTGGAAAAACAAACAGCTGAATCGCCAGAAAAACGTGCGGCGCAAAAAGCTTTAGCTACTGAGATGACGCGTCTCGTTCACGGAGAAGAAGCATTGCGACAGGCGATTAACATTTCTGAGGCGTTATTTAGCGGGGAAGTGGCGAAATTAACAGCGAATGAAATTGAGCAAGGATTTAAAGATGTCCCATCGTATGTATGTCATGAAAAGGAAGTGGCGCTTGTTGATTTGCTTGTAGCGAGCGGTATTTGTTCATCGAAGCGCCGAGCGCGTGAAGATGTAACAAATGGAGCTATTTACGTAAACGGTGAACGTGTGCAAGATGTGAATAAAGTCATGACAGATGCAAATCGCATTGAAGGTCGCTTTACAATTATTCGGCGCGGTAAGAAAAAATATTATTTAATTCGTTACGCATAAAAAATCCTCTCTGCTTTGGCAGAGAGGATTTTTTATTAACGAGAGTAGAACTCAACGATTAATGCTTCGTTAATTTCAGCAGGTAATTCAGAACGCTCTGGTAAGCGAGTGTAAGTACCTTCTAATTTGTCTGCATCAAGCGTTAAGTAGTCAGGTACGAAGTTGTTTACTTCAAGCGCTTCTTTAATAATTTGAAGGTTGCGAGATTTTTCGCGAACAGAAATTGTTTGACCTGGTTTCACGCGATAAGATGGGATATCCACACGGTTGCCGTCAACTAAAATGTGACCATGGTTTACTAATTGGCGAGCTTGACGGCGAGTGCGCGCAAAACCTAAACGGTAAACAAGGTTGTCTAAACGGGACTCAAGTAAAATCATGAAGTTTTCACCGTGCTTACCAGCCATTTTTCCTGCTTCTTCGAACGTTTTACGGAATTGACGTTCATTGACACCGTACATATGGCGAAGCTTTTGCTTCTCTTGAAGTTGCATGCCATATTCAGATAATTTTTTACGTTGTCCTGGACCATGTTGACCTGGTGGATAAGGACGTTTTTGTAATTCTTTACCTGTTCCGCTTAACGAAATGCCAAGGCGGCGAGAAATTTTCCATGTTGGACCTGTATAACGAGCCATAAATGCTCCTCCTTTGTTTTTATTTTTTGTAAAATAAAAACAGTCGTGCCTCACTATTTATCGCCATTTTGTTTTCATGTATCCTCGCCCTAGCAGCTGAGAGTTACACGATACAGCCTCCAGTTAGAGACGAATGTTCTCTACGGGGAACAAAATGGACATACAAACGTGAGCACAAAGGCTGCAATATTTTACACAAAGGCTATTATAATTTTTTTTTACGTCTAAGTCAATCATTTTTGTATAGTCTTTATGGTAAGGATTATGGTATGATATAATAAATAGGTCTTAGGTTTTAGAAATATGACAAATACTTTCATTTTTTTATTTATATGGTTCATCACCACAACATGTACTTGACAAGCGGAGGATTTTCTTGAGCCGCCGTGTACGAAAAATCTGATTTACTGATTTTTTCTTATAAGTACAGAGAAGGCGTGTTCTGAAATAGTCAAGTACAACTTTCGGTGAAGATCCATTTATATGGTTTATACATATAAAGAGTGGGAGTATGTGCGGGTGAGTGGAGAAAATGAACGTTCAACAACGCGATCAATATGCCATATTTAAACAAAAGTTTTTTGACTGGTTTTTGACTGAAGAAGATTTTACAGATTTACCTCGCATCATTCAAGCGCTCATCACCTTATTACAAAAAGAGTTTCATTTGTTAGATGTCACCTTTTACGTACTTAACCCGTTTAAACATGCTTTTGAGCCTGAAGTGACGACTGACTGTATGATTAAGCAGCGCCGGGAACATGCCTCGATTCCATTTGATAGTCATCTAAAAGAACAGTTTGACGACGTTATGATTATTGATGACGGAAGCGAGATTAAAACGGTGCAGTTCGGGGTGTATTTTCCAGAAGATTCATGCAGTCTCGTTCGTTTTCGCATACATGAGCGGGATATGCTACCAACATCGTTTATTAAACAAATGAAACACGATTTTTTAAAAGTGTTTGCCCGTATTCGTAAAGTATCTGAAGTATTGAGTGAGGAAAAAAGATATGAACAGTTGCATCGAGCGACAACAAAAATTCATGCCTCGATGAATATTGGTGATGTGCTTGAAGAAATTGTGAAAACGTTAAAGGACGTGTATCCGGCGTTTACGTGCCATCTATTTTTATCACACGATAGTACAACAGATCGCGATTTGCCGATCAAACTGCTTACGTTTGAAAACGAAGACGAGCATATGGGGGCGATGAAAGCATATGTTACTGGACATATTCAGCTCTATGATTCGCTCGTTCATAAACGGTCCGTCATTTATGCACCCATTAAAGGAGCGCAAGGAATTTACGGGGTAATTGAGATGATCGCCCCAACGGTGATGGAGTTGCCAGAAAGGGAAATCCGCTTCATCTCCTTGCTGGCAAATACGGCCGGTAGCGCATTAGAAAATGCTAAGCTATATGAGCAGTCTAAACGGTTAATCGCCGATTTGCAACTCATTAACGAGACGATCCATCATTTGAATACGAATTTACGATTCCAAGACGCATTAAAGTTTATGATTGAGAAAATCAAAACGTCATTTGATGCGCAGGAAGTCGGTTTTATTCTTTTGCAAGAGAAAGAGCGAAAAGTACTCCCTGGAAGTACGCCGTTTTTCGAATCAAAGGAAGCGAGAATATATGTTGATTTCGTTTTCCGCCGTATTCAAAATGCTCGTGATACTCTATTTTTAGGTGATGTAAAAATTCATAGCGACCATACGAAGCGATTTCGTTCACTTATGGCTGTACCGATGATGCGCGGCATGATGAAAGGTGTAGCGATTGTATTGCATCAGGAGGCGTATCATTTCTCATTTGATATGTTCAAATTGTTACAGTCGCTCATTCATCACTCTACATTGGCGTTTACAAACGCGGCGTTGCGTGAAGAGCTAGAGCGTATGGTGATTACGGATCGGCTAACAAACTTATATGCACGCCATTACTTAGACGAACGTATCCAACGTTCGATGGAAGAGGATGGTCTAGGCACATTTATTTTAATAGACATTGATAATTTCAAAAAAATAAATGATACGTATGGGCATCAAGTAGGCGATGAAATCATCATTCAAGTAGCAAATATTATTAAAGCGAACATCCGTCAAAACGACATTGGCGCTCGGTGGGGAGGGGAAGAACTCGCCATTTATTTGCCGAAGGTGTCGGTTCATACAGGTTTATCGATTGCGAATCGGCTTGTGCAAAAAGTTCGAGAATTAACTGATCCACCTGTAACTATTTCGTGTGGAGTATCGTACTGGAAGAAAAATCGCGCTCACTCTGTTAAAGAGTTATTTAATCGTGCGGATGAGGCGTTATATACAGCGAAACGGACAGGGAAAAACCGAGTCGTTGTCCAAGAGTAATATAAAAGAGGCCGTGTTTATCGGCCTCTTTTATACGTCAAGATGATGTACGAGCGTTTCGACAAACCGCTCTAAATACTGTTCATCCATCTCATCGAAACGGCTTTTTATTGGGCTATCGATATCAAGCACTCCGATGACGCGACCATTTTTAATCATTGGAACAACAATTTCAGATTGAGATGCGGCATCGCATGCGATGTGCCCCGGAAATGCATGAACATCTGCGACGCGCATCGTTCTTTTCTCATTAGCTGCAGTTCCGCACACGCCTTTGCCGAACGGGATACGTACACACGCTGGGAGCCCTTGAAAAGGTCCGAGAACGAGTTCGTTTCCTTCTGCTACATAAAAACCGACCCAATTAATATCGTGCAAAAAATAATTCAATAAAGCGGAAGCGTTCGCTAAGTTCGCTACAATATTTTTTTCATCTGAAATTAACGCTTTCAGTTGTTCGATGACAAGTGTATAATTTTCCTCTCTTGTCCCTGTGTATGTTTGCGTATGAAACATGTATTTCACGAAACTTACGCAAGGAAGCCCCTGCCTTTAGGCACGGGGAGGAATTGCCTTACGCAAGTTCCGCCACCCCCTTTCCATAAGCATATCCGTCAAATCGCTGAATGACTTGGACATATCTATAATTTATTCCTTGTGCGATACGCTTTCCGTCCTTGCCTTTAATATCGAAACTTCCAGTCTTTCTACATGCGACTTCGCCAAACCAAACGCCTTGATATTTCCCTCTTGGGA
>NZ_FOJQ01000070.1 GCF_900111795.1 Anoxybacillus pushchinoensis
CAGTTTTTCTACGCTTACTTTTGTTTCATCATAATCTACATCGACTGTACCTTCTTGCAAATGTACTTCGACGCGGCTGACGCCATCTAACGTTTGAAGTGCATTTGTCACCGCCGCTTTGCAATGTCCGCATGTCATTCCTTGTACTTGTAATGTAATCGTCATCATCCATTCCTCCTTAAATGTTTATATTTTCACGCGTTTCAAACGAAGCGCGTTTGTCACAACCGATACAGAGCTAAATGCCATCGCTGCCCCAGCGATCCATGGTTGTAATAACCCAGCTGCAGCGACTGGAATGCCAACGCTATTATAAAATAATGCCCAAAATAAGTTTTGCCGAATGTTGCGCATCGTTTGTCGGCTCAGTTCAATCGCTTGTGGAATATGCATCAAGTCACCACCAACGAGCGTTACATCTGCCGTTTCAATTGCGACATCTGCACCTGTGCCAATCGCCATCCCAATATCCGCTTTCGCAAGAGCTGGAGCGTCATTAATGCCATCACCGACCATCGCCACTCGTTTCCCTTGCTTTTGCAATTCCTCGACGATGTTCGCTTTGTCTTCCGGAAGCACCTCTGCATAGACATGATCGATACCGACCTGTTTGGCGATCGCTTCGGCTGTTCGTTTGTTATCGCCTGTCACCATATACACATCGATGCCCATTTGTTTTAATGTTTGAATTGCTTCTTTGGAGCTTTCTTTTACCGTATCCGCGACAGCAATGATGCCGGCAAGCTGTCCATCGATCGCAATGAGCATCACTGTTTTCCCTTGTTTTTCAAGCTCTACCATTTTATCTTCATGCACAGAAATCGCTACAGAGCGTTCCTTCATCAATTTTCGCGTCCCAATAAGGATGCTTTTTCCGTCAATGACAGCTTCAATTCCGTGGCCGGTAATGGCGGAGAAGTGCTCCAATGGCTTCATCGAAATCGCTTGTTTCTTCCCGTATTCAACAATCGCTTGCGCTAGCGGATGTTCCGAAGCGCTCTCGGCCGAAACGGCATAGTCGAGCATGTTTTCTTGGAATTGTAACACATCTGTCACTTCTGGTTTTCCTTTTGTCACTGTTCCTGTTTTATCCAGTAATACGGCATTGATTTTATGCGTTCCCTCTAGGTACTCACCCCCTTTAAAGAGAATGCCATGTTCTGCCCCTTTGCCTGTACCGACCATAATCGATGTTGGCGTGGCAAGACCGAGCGCACAAGGACACGCAATGACGAGAACGGCAATTGCGACTTCAAGCGCTTTTGCCAAATCACCCGGCGCAACAAAGAAGTACCATATAATGAATGCAACGACGGCAATTCCTACAACAATCGAGACGAAAATGCCAGAGATCGTGTCCGCCATCCGCTGAATCGGAGCTTTCGAACCTTGCGCTTCTTCGACGATTTTTATGATATTGGCGAGCGCGGTATCTTTTCCGACTTTTTCGGCACGAATGGTGAGTACGCCATTCGTATTCATCGTCGCCCCGATCACATAGTCGCCTTCCTTCTTATCAACTGGAATCGATTCACCAGTAATCATCGATTCATCTACGGAAGATGCCCCGGCGATGACCGTACCGTCTACCGGGATTTTTTCTCCTGGCTTGACAAGAATCGTATCGCCGATCACCACTTCCTCGAGCGGAACCTTTCTTTCCTCCCCATTACGGATGACAGTCGCTTCCTTTGCCTGAAGGCTCAACAGCTTAGAGATAGCTTCTGTTGTTCGCCCTTTCGCAAGATCCTCAAAGTATTTGCCGACAACCACAAGCGTAATCAAGACGGCGCTCGTTTCAAAATATAATCTTGGCATATATTCATGATTCCCAATCGTTCGAAAAGCTTCATACAAGCTGTAAAAGTACGCGGCCGATGTTCCAAGCGCTATGAGAACGTCCATGTTTGCGCTCTTGTTTCGCAACGCTCGGTACGCCCCGACATAGAAAGGACCGCCGATGTAAAACTGAACGGGTGTAGCTAAAAGAAACTGGAACCACGGGTTCATCAACAGTTTCGGCATCGGCAAGCCGATATGAAACGGCATATGGGCAATCATCGTATAAAGCAGCGGCAACGATAAGATGATGGAAATCGCGAGTTGCCGTTGTTTTCGTTTCAGCCGCTCTTCTTTCCGGCCAGCATCATCTTGTTCTTCGTTTCGAATCTGCCCCTTGTACCCAAGCTTTTTGATTTTTTCTAAAATGTCTTCGACAGATGCAATGCCTTCAGTGAATTCTACAACAGCACTGTTTGTCGCCAAGTTTACAGCGGCGCTTGTCACACCTTCCATACGATTTAACCCTTTTTCAATCCGTGACGCACATGCCGCGCATGTCATCCCTTCAATATCTAGCGTCACCTTTTCAGTTGCAACACCATACCCTAAATTCTCAATTTTAGCTCGGATATCGGCTACACTTTGTTTCGATGGATCATATTTAATCGTTGCTTTTTCCATCGCCAAATTGACATTCGCTTCTACCCCATCCATTTTGTTCAACACTTTCTCAATACGATTGGAACAAGCGGCGCATGTCATGCCGGTAACCTTCAGTGTTACGGTTCTTTGTTCACTCACCCACTTTCCCTCCCTTACTTTGAGAATTGCTTAATGACATCCATTAATTCCCGAATGGATTCTTCTCCGCTTCCTTCACGGATTGCTTTGGAAACGCAATGGCTGACATGGCGTTCTAACAAATTCAATCCGACTTTATTTAACGCGGCCGTAATCGCAGAAATTTGCACTAAAATATCGATGCAATACCGATTGTCTTCGACCATTTTTTGCACCCCGCGCACTTGTCCTTCAATACGCTTCAAGCGCTTAATAATGCTTTCGATCTCTTCTTCTGTACGCGGAACCATTTTTTTATCCATATTATGATCTTCGCAATGGTTCATGAAATATCACCTCTCTGATTACATTATACCGGTAATGGGTATATAAAGCAACGAAACAACATTATTATCGTCAACGTTTTCCCATGATCTATTCACTTTTGGTAGATTTTTTATGAAACAAAAATTCTATCACTTTAGTTTGTCGAGAGAGTGCGAAATGTAAATTATAAAAACTTTATATTGAAGAGTTAATATGAAACAGCAACATAATATTCAAAAATTTTTTCCGTCTTGAAAGGAGAATAAAAATGGAAAAGTACTTTTTAGAAACAAATCATTTAACCAAAACTTTCGGCAAACAAGTTGTAGTAGATGATGTATCCATAAAAGTCAAGATACATACGGTTTATGGATTGCTCGGACCAAATGGAGCCGGAAAATCAACGCTTTTAAAAATGTTAACGGGGCTGTTGCGCCCTACGAAAGGGGAAATCATAATCAACGGCCACCCTTGGAGCAGAAAAGACTTAAAAGATATCGGTGCGTTGATCGAATCTCCTGCTCTTTACGGCAATTTAACCGCTCATGAAAACTTGCTTGTTCACGCCAAATTGCTTCGTTTACCTGAGTCGCGCATCCAAGAAGTTTTGCATCTTGTTGGATTGGAAAATACAGGGAAAAAGAAAGCGTCTCAACTTTCCTTCGGAATGAAACAACGATTAGGAATTGCCAAAGCGCTTTTAAACCATCCAAAACTGCTCATTCTCGACGAACCAACTAATGGATTGGATCCATTAGGTATACAGGACTTGCGAAAACTCATTAAATCGTTTACCGAAAACGGGATCACCGTCATTCTATCGAGCCATATTTTGTCCGAAGTTAAGCAATTAGCCGATTATATTGGCATTATCCAAAACGGAAAACTCAGGTACGAAGGAAAAATAGACGAAAGCCAAGATCTCGAAAAACTCTTTGTCGATGTAGTGAACGAGTAATGAAGGAGGATGGAAATCATGCTCAATATGTTCGAGTCAGAACGTTTAAAATATAAGCGGACGTTTGCGAAAAAACTTGTATTCATCGCTCCGCTTTTCTTTATCCTATACGCCATCATCACCATGCCGGCCATGAATTCAGCACACAATTATTTTGAATACACCGTATTTAATTGGTGGCCATTGATTTTCGTTCCGGTTGGCACAGCTTTGATCGCTTCCTTGTCAACAATAAGGGAGAAAAAGTCAGGAAACGATAGAGCGCTCCGTTGCCATGACATTAGCATTACAGGTCTATGGTGGAGCAAAATCGCCGTCATCGCCTATTATATGTTGCTCTCAACAGTAGAACTGGTTATCTTGCTTATTTTATTGAAATGTTTTTTGCCCAACAGCCTCTCATCCGCTACGGTCGCCGTATTCGCAGGCTTAATCATTTGGTTGACTTCTTTATCCTATATTCCGATCGGATTATTTATTGCCGAGCAGTTCGGGATGGTGGTTTCGATCATTGTCAGTGTCGTCGGACTCGCTATGGGCGTGGTCGCAGCTGCACAGCCTTATTGGCTGTTCATCCCATGGAGCTGGGGCATGAGGTTGATGTGCCCGATCGTCGGGGTTCATCCGAACGGTATTCCTTTGGAAAAAGGGAGTCCGCTATTGGATCCTTCTGTCATTCCAATAGGCCTGGCGATCGCCCTTATCATGTTTCTATTGTTATCTTTTTTAACCGCCGTTTGGTTTGCGCGAAAGGAAGTGTATTGACATGTCGTTTCTTCGCCTTCTGTCATCCGAATGGATCAAAACAAAACGCACAGCGATTCGGATGATGGTCATCATCACGCCAATCATTTATTCTCTCTTTATGGTATGGTATTTTTCGCACTACCGTACCTCTACGTTTTGGCAGATGAAAATCTATCAAGGATTTTTTGAAGTAATGGCTGTTTCCTTACCGATCATTATCTCCCTACTGACTGGGCTGATGTCCTATCAAGAAGAAAAAGCAGGAAGTTTCATGAACATCTTGACCGGTCCTGTATCCAAAGTTCAATGGTATGTTGGCAAACTCACGCTGCTCATCTTTATTGCATGCGCGGACATCTTGCTAGCTACGATTCTTATGCTCTTTGGAATGAAATACGTACTCAAAGTCGCGTACATTCATTATCAGTTATTTTTGCAAGGAGCCATGCTCTCCATCGTGGGCTCACTCATCCTTTTTTCCTTGCACCTGTTCATCAGCTTCGCCTTTGGAATGGGGTCCTCGATCGCCGTAGGAATCGGTGGATTTCTCATTTCCGCCCTTATTGGCGCAACGTCCTTAGGCGATCATATATGGAGCTATATTCCTTGGGCTTGGGCTGTTCGTCTCTCACAATTTCCAATTCTTATGATGCCCGAAGTAAAGCAAACCTTGGAGGCGCAGTTATTAAGTTCCTTTTCGCTATCATTATGGGAAGGAATAGCCTATGCCCTCCTAAGCTTCATCGTCGTCACCATCATCAGTTCGATCTGGTTTCATCGTTGGGAAGGAAATAAACCACATGAATGAAAATTCACTTCTCCCTCTCAATGGGATGTTAAAAAAGGAGGTCTTAGATCAATTATGAAAAACTCCATCTTACTCCTCACGTTGATTGGAGTCCTCTTCATAGGAGGTTGTTCACTTGTCAGTGACTTACAAAAGACAGCAACACAAAATATAGAGATCGATCGGAAATTGCCAAAGTACGAGTTGAACAAAGACAATTTGCAAGAAATTCACTATCAAGACCGGACGTACATCATTCAAGCAGCAAAAGTAGATCGACATCAATTGAACAAACCGATCGGGAAAGTAGCGGAGACGATTACCATCAATGAGCATCATCAAATCTTGAGCAAAAAAGAACTGCGAAAGATCGAAGTCATTCCCGATCAAACGGATGAAAAACGAACTCACTTGAACTTTGGCTGGGTATACAGCATCAAAGGCGTAAACCCAGATGAAGAAGTAGCTGTTACGGTGAACCACCAATTTTTGATTGCTAAAAGAAAATAAAGGCTTAGAGACTGTCAGCTAGGGAAAGAGAAATTCCTCCCTAGCTGCATTCTCCACTCTCGATAACGGCGGAAAGCCCATAAGATTGGATGATTAATCAGATAGCTCCTTAATATAAAATTCAACCGTCGCTCCACCTTTTTCATTGTTGTAGGCCCAAATTTCACCGCCATGATGATTCACAATTCTTTTAGCAATATACAGTCCTAATCCAACATGATTTTTATACTGCTTATCCTGGTAAAAAGGCTGAAACAACAAAGACGTATCGTTTTCTTTAAATCCCGTTCCTGTATCTGAACAGCGAAAATAGATTTTACACTCATTCCCCTCTTTTTCATCATGTACTTCCAACTTAATTTCTCCGCTTTTTGTAAACCTCAGGCTGTTGTATAAAATATTGTCCAACACTCTCATTAACATCGCTTCATCAAGTATGTAAGATGATTTTTGCAAATTCACATCAAAGCAAATGTTTATCGATTTTTGATGGTAAACCATTGTTGAGATCTCTCGTTTTTTCTCCTCAAGGATTTGCCTTACATCCACTTCTTTTGCATTCAGTGAAAAGTGGGCATTCTCCACTTTATAGAGCAACGACAAATTATCTGTCAACATAGTCATCTTCCCACAATTTTTGCGAATAATCTCTAAATGGGGAGTGACATCAAAGCAGCCCAACTTTCGCAAATCTTGAATCAAATCAATTTGTCCTTGGATGACCGTTAACGGGGTTCTGATATCATGCGCGATCGATGATACCATCATTTTTCGTTCGTCATCGGTCTTTGCTAAACGTTCCACCATTTCTTTCAGCGCACTGATCATGGTATTAAAGGAATCCTGGATTTTCATAAATTCTTTTCTTTTCAACCCTGAGACTTGAAAATCAAAATCCCCGCTTGCAATGTGATCAGAAGCTTCGAGCAATAATTTGACATTATGGAACAATGATTTATACAGCCTAGATGTAAAGAAAATCAAATAAACAATAAAAAAGATCAACGGAGAAATAAGCAGCACAGCATAAATCAACACGGCTCCGAAGCGATTTTGATTGTTAATGATAAACCCGAAAGGCGCTTTCAACACATACACCGCCTGAATGGCGTTATCATGTTGAACGGGAATGAACCGATACACATAGCTTCCTTTTACAATCTCACGGTTGATCACTTTGCTCATATCCACTTGACCGTCTACAATTCCTTGCTCACCATACAGATGCTTACCGCTAATGTCTACAACTTCTCCCTGTATCTTTTCATTGTAACGATGGATGGGAATCAATCTCCCCCTGAAAATAGCCTCTTCGTTTTCTTTCACCTTTTTTTCAATTAGATCTAAATCTTTCACGAAATAATTGGTCGGTTTCACCACATGGTTTGTGGTTAATGTCATAATCAAATAGATTAAGCATAAATAAGTAACCACCGAAGAGACCGCGGTTGCTAACACTACCTTCACAACCAACAAATAAAAATCTCGTTTGATTGTTTTATCGTTTTTCATTGTTCACATCCCATTTATAGCCGAGCCCATATAATGTTTGAATATAGGAATTTTCCGAATCTAGAACTTTTATTTTCTTTCTAATATTCTTAATACTTTCTGTTACTGTTTCTAACTGACTTTCTGAATCTAGTCCCCATACCCGTTCAAAAATCCTCTCCTTCGAAAAAACTATGTTTTTATTCAACATTAACAGCTCAATAATTTGATATTCTTTTTTTGTCAAATTTAATTTTATCCCTTTACAAAAGACCTCATTAGCCAAAAGATCAATCGTAATGTTTTTAGAACTCAAAAGATATCTCTCGTTCGAACGAATCCGTTCCTCCCTTCTTAAATGGCAATCAATTCTCGCCTTTAACTCCTTTAAGCTGAACGGCTTGGTGATGTAGTCATCCCCACCGATCGCCAAAGCTTGAACCTTATCTTCCTCCAGCGTTTTAGCACTAACAAATACAATAGGGTAATCAACCCGATCACGAATGATTGTACACAGCTCCATTCCGTCAATTCCTTCCATCATGATATCCAACACAATCAAATCAAAATCGTCGTTTATCATCTTCAACGCTTCTACACCGCTGTGGACCGTTTCTACCTGATAATGATGAAGCTCCAAATATTGTTTAATGGTGCAGCAAATATCTTCATCATCATCAACAACCAAAATCTTCTTTTTGTTCACTTTTTGATCCCCCCGTACAGTTGAATAGCGTTTAAGCCTATTCCATCCCCATATCATAGGGTAATCTCATATCACCATTGCCTTATTCATAGGGGCAATGCGAAGCTTTACTATTTGTCACTTTTTACCAAAAATATGTGCGTCTTGAGTGACGTCTGTATAAAAGAACCTCTTCTCCATGAACCATTTTCAACATATTTGATCGATTGCCGGTCGATCGAACAACACCACTTCTAGGTAGGTGTTTGATCCTCCGTTACGCCAAGGTTTGACGGAAAATCCTCCGCATCTTGCCTCAAACAATCGATAAGCCGTCTTTTCCATTGTACATAAACAACATTTAAACTTCAGATAATAAAAATGCACAATCCCAAGGCGTTTTTTTCGAGTTTTGTATAGCTAATATCGTCAATAAAATTCCCGCTGTCCCATCGATTAGTCCCACATAATTATAATATTTCGTGCTTCCTTCGCTCTCCTCAATATTTTTAAAACCAAAAGGAAATTCCTCATTATAAGATTTTATTATATCATCGACCAATTTGCAGGCGGCTTCCCTAAAATCGCTTATATTCGTTTCTTCATAAAATCTGTTGCATATATACGCAACTCCCGATAAACCATGACAAAAGGAAGGAGAAAAAATGTTGTAAAGCCGTTTGCTTGCCAGTTTCATTCCGCTGACAGCACAATCAATGTATGATTGATTGTTTAGGGTTTTACCTGCTATAAGTAACGAATAAGCAACACCAGGCGTGCCATAACACCAGGCATCCCTTGTATCTTTGTTTAGGACAGAGCCATTTTTGTATTCCTCTAGAGAAACATGAGTCCCCCAATAAGAGCCATTTTCATCTTTAATTTGAAACTTCATAAGAAAATCAGCTATTCTTTGAATGCATTCATCTTGCCCATCTACGTAAATATTCAGTTTTTTAGCATTGCACAAGACAATGAGTAAAGCAGGTATACCGTGAGACAACCCAATGTTAAAGAAACCTGATGGCCATTTTCTCCTTTCAGTGTCTGAAAAAGCATTCTTTGGGGGAATATACCAGCCAGGAACGTTGATATCCTCCATTTGTTTATCTTGAGATAAATCTATCCTGAAAACAAAATTTGGCAAAAAACAACCCCCACCTAGCCTTTGGAATATAATTTCTAAAGGAAGGTATTAAAGTTTATATATGGTTTAATTCCCTTATGCACCCACTTTTTCTAACTTCACTTCGTACCCTAACCCCTCTAATTTCTTCACCGTTTGACGCACGATCTTTGCTTCCCGTTGACGATCCCAATAGTCTGCCCCTAATTCTTTATACGGTTCCTTCCGAGTTAACAGGTAATAGATGATTTCTAATATCGTTCG
>NZ_FOJQ01000069.1 GCF_900111795.1 Anoxybacillus pushchinoensis
AATGAGTTGGATGTCCTCCTTACATTTATGGATTATCCAAGCAGTATTCGAAGTGTGATTTACACGACCAATGCCATCGAACGAACGATCAAGGAGATTCGGAAACGTCTAAAGCCGATGAACAGTTTGAGCAGTTTAGAAGCCGCGGAAAAAGTCGTGTATTTGACCATTCAAGATTTTAATGAGAAATGGGCAGGGCGAAAGTTAAGAGGATTTGCCGAAGCACAGGAAGCCCTCGAGCGAATGTTTGAAGAACGTTATCATTAACCAAATAATGTAAATAAATGAGATAAGGGGATTCTCCCTTTCCACACAAGAGACTGAATATTCAGTCTCTTGTGTGGAGAAAATCAGTCCCCTATCAATTCAAATCCATTTCAGAGAAACCCTACCCCATTTACATTACACAAAATTCTTGACGGTACCGATATTTGCCCAAGGTTCTCCATGTCATTGATAACTTTTATGTGATTCAGTTATTTAATTAGTGGAGGAGATATTTGATGAAAGGAATTGTTTTAGCAGGTGGCAGTGGCACCCGCCTTTATCCTTTAACAAGGGCGGTATCTAAGCAGTTGTTACCTATTTACGATAAACCGATGATTTATTATCCATTATCTGTTTTAATGCTAGCTGGTATTCGCGATATTTTAATTATTTCCACTCCTAATGATACGCCTCGGTTTGCGGAGCTATTAGGAGACGGGTCGCAGCTGGGAATCTCGTTGTCTTACGCCGTGCAGCCTTCGCCAGATGGTCTTGCGCAGGCGTTTATTATTGGAGAGGAGTTCATCGGTGATGACAATGTTGCGCTGATTTTAGGAGACAATCTGTTCTATGGCCATGGGTTGACAAAGTTATTACAAAACGCCGTGGACCGAAAAACGGGGGCGACGGTGTTTGGGTATTACGTAAACGATCCAGAACGTTTTGGCGTTGTAGAGTTTGATGAAAACGGAAAAGTCATTTCTATTGAAGAAAAACCGAAACATCCGAAATCCAATTATGCGGTGACAGGGTTGTATTTTTATGACAACCGTGTTATAGAATTCGCGAAAAGTATTAAGCCTTCCTCTCGTGGTGAGCTGGAAATTACAGATGTGAATAAAAAATATTTAGAGCTTGGCGAATTGCATGTGGAGATTTTAGGAAGAGGTTTTTCATGGTTAGATTCCGGTACGCATGAATCTTTGCTTGAGGCTTCGCAATTTATCGAGACGATTGAAAAACGGCAAAGTTTAAAAATCGCATGCCTCGAGGAAATTGCCTATGTGAAAGGATACATTGATCGAGAACAGCTATTAAAACTAGCGGAGCCGCTAAAGAAAAATCAGTATGGTCAATATTTAATTGATATTGCTAATCAGAAAAAACGACCGATTTATATGTAGAAGAGGTGTTTAAAAATGAAAGTACATGAGACGCTATTACCCGGTGTATTGTTGATCGAACCAAAAGTGTTCGGCGATCACCGGGGTTTTTTTATGGAAAGTTACAATAAAAAGCTTTTTGCGGAATATGGGATTGATTTTGATTTTATTCAAGACAATCATTCGTTGTCACAACAAGCAGGTACCATACGCGGTCTTCATTATCAATTACATCCAAAGGCGCAAACGAAGTTAGTTCGCGTTACTCGAGGAGCTATCTATGATGTCGTTGTCGATATTCGCAAAGGTTCACCGACATTTGGCAAATGGCAAGGTTTTATTTTAAGCGCGGATAATAAGCGACAATTGCTTGTTCCAAAAGGTTTTGCGCACGGTTTTTGTACGTTAGTGGAAAATACGGAAGTACAATATAAAGTAGATGAATATTATTCACCTGAACATGACCGCGGTATTTTATGGAGCGATCCCGCATTAGGGATTGACTGGCCAACGGCGAATCCAATTCTTTCTGACAAAGATACGAAACATCCATTGTTGGCGGATGCGGAAATTAACTTTGAGTGGGAGAGATAATAATGAATCTTTTAGTTACAGGCGGAGCAGGTTTTATTGGAAGCAACTTTGTTCGTTATATGCTCGAGAAATATCCAAATTATAAAGTAGTCAATTATGATTTATTAACCTATGCTGGTAATCTTGAAAACTTAAAGGATGTCGAAAATCACCCGAACTATACATTTGTGAAAGGCGATATCAATAACCGTGAGTTAGTCGATTATCTTGTAAAAACGCACGAGATTGACGTTATTGTGAACTTTGCGGCTGAATCGCATGTCGACCGCAGTATTACAGATCCTGATATTTTTGTAAAAACAAATGTATTAGGCACGCAAGCGTTATTAGATGTGGCGAAAGCCAACAATATTAAGAAATATGTGCAAATTTCAACGGATGAAGTGTACGGTACACTTGGAGAAACGGGATATTTTACAGAAGAAACACCACTAGCACCGAATAGCCCTTATTCGGCAAGTAAGGCTGGTGGAGACCTACTTGTAAGAGCGTATCATGAAACATATGGACTAAATGTGAACATTACGAGATGTTCTAATAACTATGGACCATATCACTTTCCTGAAAAACTCATTCCGTTAATGATCACGAATGCTCTGGAAGGAAAAGAACTTCCGATTTACGGTGACGGTCAAAATATTCGTGATTGGTTGCATGTTAAAGACCATTGCACAGCGATTGATTTAGTGATTCATAAAGGTAGACCTGGGGAAGTATACAATATCGGCGGACATAATGAACGGACAAATAATGAAATTGTACATTTCATCGTTGAAAAACTTGGTGTATCAAAAGATTTAATTAAATATGTAGCCGATCGTCCAGGGCATGATCGTCGTTATGCAATTGATCCAACGAAAATTATGACAGAGCTTGGCTGGAAGCCACAATATACCTTTGAAAAGGGTATTGTTGAAACGATCCAATGGTATATTGACAACCAAGAATGGTGGAAAAATATTAAATCCGGTGAATATATGAACTACTATCAAAAACAGTATGGTGACAGGCTATGAAAGTGGTTGTAACAGGTGCAAAAGGTCAGCTTGGTACAGATTTAGTCCATTTACTCGCTGATAGAGGGTATAAAGTTTATGGTTATGGACGAGACGAGTTAGATATAACAAACTTTGAGCAAGTAAAACAGGTTATTAGTGAAGTTAACCCTGATGTTGTCATTCATGCTGCAGCGTATACAAAAGTTGATTTAGCAGAATCAGAGCCAGATCAAGCATTTTTAATTAATGCTTATGGAACAAGGAATGTTGTTGTTGCGTCGGAAGCAATAGGGGCAAAACTTGTCTATGTCAGTACGGACTATGTCTTTGATGGAACAGCGAATGTGCCATATAATGAGTTTGCTCCAACAAATCCACTTAGTGTATACGGTAAAAGCAAATTAGCCGGGGAACAGTTTGTTCGCGACTTACACTCTAAGTTTTTCATTGTCAGGACTTCTTGGGTCTATGGAAAGCATGGAAATAATTTCGTTAAAACAATGTTAAAATTGGCTCAAGAACGAGATGAGTTAATGGTCGTACATGATCAAATTGGTTGTCCAACGTATACAGTAGATTTAGCCAATTGCATTTTAGAACTAATTCAAACAGAAAAGTATGGCATTTATCATGTTTCTAATTCGGGACATTGTTCTTGGTATGAGTTTGCGAAAGCGATTTTTGAGGAAGCTGGGATTGAGGTTAAAGTAAATCCTTGCACAACAAAAGATTTTCCAAGACCAGCCCCAAGACCGGCTTATTCGGTGTTAGATCATATGGCTCTTCAATTAAATGGGTTTAGGGAAATGAGAGAATGGAGGGTAGCATTAGCTCATTGTCTAAAATTCTTAGTATAATTATAGGTCTTGACCAATTATTTAATACAGTTTTATTAGTGTAAAAGCCAAAGGTAAGGTGTAACCGACCAACAAAATTGAATATTTCTGCTAAAAGTTATTTTGAAGGGACAAAAATTGATGATAATTTGACTATTCAAGATAATGTTGTGATTAGCAAACAATCGATGCGCGTAAAAACCATCGATATTGTTGGAAACGAAACAACTTCTGCCAGTTGTCATCGGTTCAGGAGTAATAATCGGGACTTCGGCAATTATTTATGCAAATGTGGAAATTGGTGATGAAGTATCATTGCTGATTTAGCGACCATTCGTGAGCGGGTAACGATTGGAGAAAGAACTATTGTTGGTCAAGACGTGACAATCGAAAATGACTGTAAAATAGGTAAATACTGCAAATTAGAAACAAACTGCTATATTACAGCTTATTCAGAATTAGGTGATTATGTATTTATTGCTCCTTGTGTTGTTACGACAAATGATAATTATATGGCTCGAAGTAAAGAGCGTTTTGGAAAATTTAAAGGTGTGACTGCGAAAAAAGGGGAACGCATAGGTGTTAACGCTACTATTCCTCCTAGAAAGGTGATCAAAGAGGGTGGCGCTGTGGCAACCGGGAGCGTAGTCACTAAAGATGTAGAGAAAGAAGAATTAGTGGCAGGAGTTTCGGCAAGGAAATTAAGGAATGTTCCAGAGGATCAATTGTTAAGAAAATCAGGATTAAGTCAGCTTATGATTTTTTAAAGGTTCTTGTAAATGGGTGATACAATGAATAAGGACAAAGAAATACCTCTAGTTTCAGTTATAACACCTACGTATAATGCAGAAACGTATATTGGACAAACTATAGAATCTGTTAAGAACCAGAAATATTACAATTGGGAAATGATTATAGTAGATGACTGTTCTAAAGATAATACAGTAGAAATTATTAAACGTGCGGCTGAAAAAGATAAAAGGATTAGACTAATACAATTATCAAAAAATAGTGGTGCAGCGGTAGCAAGAAATACAGCCATCCAAAATGCAAAAGGAAAATATATAGCATTTCTTGACAGCGATGATTTATGGTATCCAGACAAATTAGAAAAACAAGTAGCTTTTATGCAGGAGAAGGATATAGCTTTTTCTTTTACAAGTTATCGGATTATTAATGAGGATGGTACGGAAACAGACAAAATTATTCAAGTGCCTAAAGAAATTGATTATAAAGGTTTATTGAAAAATACCATCATTGGGTGTTTAACAGTTATGTTAGACGTAAATAAGCTGGGCCTAGTACAGATGCCCAATATGAGAACGAGACAAGATACAGCTACGTGGCTTTCAATATTAAGAAAAGGTTATAAAGCCTATGGCATTCAAGAGCCTCTTGCTAAATATAGAAAAGTAAGTGGATCTATTTCTAGTAACAAGTTTAAAATGGCAAGACAAACTTGGAGGATGTATAGGGATTTTGAAAAACTTAATATTTTTTATGCATCATGGTGCTTTATTAATTACGCATGGAATGCCTTGAAAAAAAACATTTGAAAAAATAATTAATGATGATTAATTATCGCTGTTGGTCGGTCGAGAATTAATAAAATCTAATTGTCTGTTTTATGAAAGGAAAAGATGGCATGAAAAATATAGCAGTAGTAGGAACAGGATATGTCGGTTTAGTTACTGGTGTTTGTCTTTCCGATATTGGTCATGACGTAACTTGTGTCGATATAGATGAACAAAAAGTGGAGAAAATGAAAAAGGGAATTTCACCGATTTACGAGCCTGGTTTAGATGAATTAATGAAGAAAAATATTGAAAATGGTAGGTTGCATTTTACAACAAGTCACAAAGAAGCATTTAAAGATGCGGAAGTAATCTATATTGCGGTAGGTACACCACAAAAAGAAGATGGTTCTGCAGATTTACGATTTGTTGAACAAGCAGCAAAAGATATTGCTGAAAATATCGAAAGAGATGGAGTCGTTGTCGTTACAAAAAGTACTGTGCCTGTTGGAACAAACTACAAAGTAAGAAATTGGATAAAGAGTCTTCTAAAGAAAGACATTCATTTTGATGTTGTATCCAATCCAGAGTTTTTACGGGAAGGCTCGGCGATTTACGATACATTCCACGGTGACCGGATTGTGATTGGAGCTGATAACGAGCGAGCTGCGTCGATTATTGAAGAAGTGAATAAGCCATTTGGCATTCCGATTTTTAAAACGGATATCCATAGTGCTGAGATGATTAAATATGCATCGAATGCCTTTTTAGCAACAAAAATCAGTTTTATTAATGAGATTGCAAATATTTGTGAAAAAGTTGGTGCCAATGTTGAGGATGTTGCGTATGGAATGGGGTTGGATACACGAATCGGGCCACAATTTTTACGAGCAGGTATTGGCTATGGAGGTTCATGTTTTCCAAAAGATACAAAAGCATTAGTGCAAATTGCTGGAAATGTTGACCATAAGTTTGATTTATTAGAAGCTGTAATAAATGTTAATAATAAACAACAAGTAAAACTAGTAGAAAAAGCACGTAACCGCTTTGGTAGTTTGCAAGGGAAAAAAGTGGCTTTGCTTGGTTTGGCTTTTAAACCGAATACAGATGATATGCGTGAAGCTGCTTCCATTGTTATTGCTAAAGAACTTGTCAAAGATGGTGCTTTTGTTGCTGCTTATGACCCAGTTGCAATGGAAAATGCAAAGCGTGTTATTGGTAATGAAATTATGTATGCAAATTCGATAGAAGAGGCACTTCACGATGCCGATATTGCAATGATTGTTACAGAATGGAATGAAATTAAAAACTTATCGCTTGATACGTTTGTTAGATATATGAAAACTCCAGTTGTATTTGATGGGCGGAACTGCTACTCTTTAGAAGAAGTGGCAAAGCATAATATCGAATATCATTCTATTGGAAGAGAAAGTATTTTAAGAAGTGTAGTAAGCATTTAATCGCTTTTACTTCTATAAATAGTATGTATCGTGTTAATGAACTTACTGAAAAAGTTTAACTAATACCATATAATTTAAAAATTTTCTCAACTGATAGAACAAAAAATTGAGTTAAGGAGTAGTGATGAAGATAGAAAGCTTATATACTCAGATAGATAAAGAAATAGATTCCTTAGAAAACCCAGAGAAATCAATTATATTTTTAAACAATACTTCTAAAAAGAGAAAAAATTTTTTTATTCTTCCTAGAAGAAAAGCCTTGAATTATAAATCAGTTGGTTTTTTTATAGGTAATGAAGTAATATGCGAAAATGTATGTAAATATATAGATGGAAAAGCAAAATATGTATTAGTGGATACTGAAAACAAACAAAACTTTAACCTGTTCTCTATTGCTAAAAAGAATATATCGAAATCACAAGTGATTCCTTTCAAACCTAATGATGTAACGGTAGAGTCTTGTGATTTATTGGTCAGACATTTATTTGAAGAAGATATTCAAGGGAAGAAAGTTTTAATATTCGGTTCGGGCAATTTAGCTTCCAAAATGGCATTGCGGTTAGCGGAAAGACAAGCAGAAGTGGTTGTATGGGCTAGGAATCAGGAGAAAGCTCCAACGATTGTGGATGCCTTAAATTATATTCTTCCAAAGTATAATGACACAAAAATAAAGCTTTTTCATGAGGATGAAAACGGTTTTGATTTGATGATTTCATTTTTATCCGCAGAAAATGTTATTGGTGCTAACTTTTTCAACTATCTAAAGAAAGAGGGAACAGTAATAGACGGTGGCATTAATAATTTTTCAAAAGACTTTATAGAAGTAGCACTTAACAATGGAGTTTCGTTCATTAGACTAGATACGAGAATCGCTTTTCATTATGCGTTGATGAGTCTAAACTTAGAGACTTTCCACTTTTTTGACAATGTTTTTGGGACTCGAGAGATTGAACAAATTCGATGTGTAGCGGGCGGTATACTTGGAAAACAAGGTGATGTGATTGTGGATCAGATAAAACATCCTACTCAAGTGATAGGAGTGGCTAACGGATTGGGAGGTGTCAAGCATGAGTGTGAACTTACAGATGAAGAACGAAGAAAGATTAGTACCATCTGGAAGTATATTTTACAAAGTAACAAAAAGAATCTTTGATATTGTTTTTAGCTTGGTTGCACTCATTTTGCTATCTCCCATCCTTTTGATTATTTCACTATTAATCATTTTGGATGACGGATTTCCGGTATTTTTTAAACAAAAAAGAACAGGGTTAAATGGAAGTACATTTTACATTTATAAATTTCGATCTATGAAAGTGACAAATAATGGATCTAATCAGAAAAAAGTATATGATTGGAAAAACGGTGTGCCGGATGATTTTATTTTTAAAAGTACACAAGGATTTGATCCAAATGTCACGAAAATAGGGCGTTTTATTCGGAAGTATAGTCTGGACGAATTACCGCAGTTTATTAATGTGTTAAAAGGGGAAATGAGTATTATTGGACCGAGACCAGAGATTACTGAGATTACAGATTGTTACAATGAATATCAAAAGCAAAGGTTATTAGTTAAGCCTGGCATTACTGGATGGGCCCAAGTGAACGGGAGAAGTGAAATTCCTCATGGCGAGAAAATTAAATATGACTTATATTATGTGGCGAACCAAGGTTTTGCATTAGATATGAAAATCTTTTTTAAAACCATTGTACAGGCGCTTTTTGGTAAAGGGGCTATATAAAAACCCTTTTATCTAGGCTCGTACCCCACCCAACATTATCACTATCTCATATTTTAATATCGTCCCTAGAATCGGCCGGGCGCAGTTGGAAGTATTGGACGAGCGAGTGAAGGCGAGACGGGCGATTTTTGATCGTTACGTACGAGCGTTAGGGGATATCGAAGGCATTCACTTTATGCCTGAACTCGAAGGGACGATGTCCAACCGTTGGCTGACAACGTTGACAATCGATCAGCAAGCGCTTGGCGTGACGCCGATGGATATTATCAGCGCGTTGGTGGCAGAGAACATCGAAGCCCGTCCAGTGTGGAAGCCTTTACACTTGCAGCCGTTGTTTGACGGAGTGCAGTATTATCCGCATGAGGAAGGTTGGAGTGTGTCCGACGAGTTGTTTGCCAACGGCATTTGCTTGCCATCAGGTTCGAGCATGACAGCTGAAGAACAAAATCGAGTGATTGACGTATTTCTTCATGCAATCCAACGATAAACGAAAATGAACGAGCCCCTGTTGCCGTGATGGCACAGGGGCTTCTTTCGTATGGAGGTGGTTAGACTGATGAAAGTAAAAGAAGCGTCGTTAGAAACAGAAAAATTCAAGCATATTTTACTTCAAGCATGCCAGCGTGGAGAGCTGTCGACTCATATGACCGCGAAAGAGATGGTGCAAGAGCTTGCCCAACAATTAAAGCAAGTATGCAAAGGAAATGAATCTTAACGAATGTCTATATCTTTCTTTCAGCAATAGCCGAAATCAGTCAAGATGATGGTGTATGGTCTTGGAATTACTTTGTGCGTAAGTCCACTCATGTGTTGGTGTTCGGCTTGCTTGCGGTTGTCGCATGGTGGACGATGGCGGGGTACGGGTGTTTATCATCATTTAACCCTGTTTCGATGAGTGGCATCAGTCGTTTCAACCTAGGCGGGTGCTGCCTGTGTCGGATGTGGTCATTGATGTACTCTGTGTAACATTGGCGCTCTGGATCGTGTGGCTGCTGGTGCATAATGTACGCTAATTGTATGAGTAGTCGGTTCGGTAGAGAAGTATTTTTTTGGCTTTAATTATCTAAATATTCTATTAAATTAACGGTATGACAACGGATATCATGGTAAGAGGCGATGTAATTGTGCAGCGTGCCTGTCACGCCCCGATATATGTCAAGATTTGTAGAAACAGAGGGTCATAGATTGGCTCTCTGCTTTTGTTTAAAAAATTCGTAACTATTCAGCCACATCATAAAGTGAGCTGAATATTTTCTGCTTTGCCTGTCTATGATGTGAATATTGATAGACAAGGAGGTGAATCGCATGTTGACGGTACAACAAGCTGTATTTACAGTTGAAAGCTTAATCAGCAAAGTCCAACAACAAAAGCAGCTCATTACTCACCAACAACAAGTCATTGAGCAACTGTTGAAAGAAAACAAACAGCTACGCAAAGAAAATGAAC
>NZ_FOJQ01000051.1 GCF_900111795.1 Anoxybacillus pushchinoensis
TATCATAAAATAAGCAGATGGTTTGCATCATCGCAAACTTGTTCAGCGTGTGGGTGTGTAAACAAAAAAGTAAAGTTATTATCCATAAGAGAATGGGTTTGCGATCATTGTGGTACGATTCATCAAAGAGACGAGAACGCTGAAAAAAATATACTACAACAAGGCTTAAAAGAATTAGGTTTATTTGCATAAATATCGTACGGCAGGAACTGTCGGAATCATACGCCTGTGGAGTTAGTAGGTTGCGAGGACGATGAAGCAGGAAATTCTCACTGCGAAGTGAGAAGCCCGCGACTTTAGCCGTGGGAGGTTCACAGACTTACATATGGGAGGAACAACATGTTACATCAATTTTCTCGCAATGAACTCGCAATCGGGAAAGAAGGTTTAAAAAAATTAAGCGAAAGCACAGTGGCCGTTCTTGGCATTGGAGGTGTCGGATCGTTTGCGGTTGAGGCGCTTGCTCGTTCAGGGGTTGGACGTCTCATTTTAATCGATAAAGACGATATTGACATTACAAATGTGAACAGACAAATTCATGCGCTATTATCTACTGTCGGTCGTCCGAAAGTAGAAGTGATGAAAGAGCGCATCGCTGACATTAATCCAGCGTGTGAAGTTATTGCGTTAAAAATGTTTTATACAGAAGAGACGTATGAGCAAATTTTTTCTTATGACATCGACTACGTCATTGATGCATCGGATACGATTTCATATAAAATTCACTTAATGAAACAATGTTTAGTGCGCAACATTCCGATCATCTCGAGCATGGGTGCGGCAAATAAAATGGATCCGACCCGTTTTCGCATCGCTGACATTTCAAAAACGCATACGGATCCGATTGCAAAAGTGATTCGCACCCGTTTACGAAAAGAAGGAATTAAAAAAGGCATCACCGTTGTTTTCTCGGATGAAGTTCCAATTGTCATTCGCGAAGACGTGCGAAAGGAAGTAGGAAATGATGAGGCAACCATTCGTAAGGCAAAAATGCCACCTTCATCGAATGCGTTTGTTCCATCTGTCGCAGGTCTCATTATGGCGGCGCACGTCGTACAACAATTATTAAAAGATATTCCAATTCAACGTGTTGATCAACAATAAGTGCAAGGGAGGAGTGATATGATCCCCTTATAGTAGACAGAAAAAAGAAAGACAATTAATCTGTCTACTATGGAGGGGATTTTTCTATGGGGAAAATACGAAAAACATATGATGTAAAGTTTAAAAAGAAAGCAGTGGATTTATATATTTAAAAGAGGGCATGGGCTACAAAACAGTAGCTAAAGAATTAGGGATTGATCATTCCATGGTACGTCGATGGGTTAAATACTATGAACAGGAAGGAATACAAGGTCTAGAGGAAAAACGAGGAAAGGCAAAACACTCGCGCTGACGGAGTCGTCCGGTACGCTTATTTCTAAAGGGTTAGCGATTACGGTCATTGGTGGATTGACGTCATCAACGTTATTGACGTTAATTCTCGTTCCTGTTGTATACGAACTATTTTTCTTCCGACAAGCGAAAAAAGAACGACAAGCATAATTGGAGACAGGCTGGCTGAAATTCGGTCAGCCTGTTGTGTTATAATAAAACGAGAAACGAACAGTAAGGATGGGGTCTCATGAGCAGAAAAGAGCAAATTATTGAAGTCGCAATGAAACTATTTGCTGAAAAAGGATATCATGCGACAACGATGCAAGAAATTGCTGAACATAGTCAGTTAGCCAAAGGATCATTATACAACTACTTTAAATCAAAAGAGGAAATTGTTTTATCGATTTTTCAATATCATTACGATCATTTGTTTCAGCAATTCGCTCGCATTGCGTCAGACCATTCATTAACGGCACGTGAAAAATTTTTAAAACAACTATCTTTGCAAATTGAAGCGTTTGAACAGCATAAAGAAATTGTACAAATGCATATGGGCGATCATGCACAAAAAGTTAGTGAAGACGTTCACGCGCTTGTTTTGCGCATTCGTTCCCATTTATTTGACTGGTACGTTCAATCACTTATCGATGTATACGGGGAACGTATTCGTCCGTATGTGCTTGATTGTGCCATTATGTTAAATGGCATGTTAAAAGAATATTTATTTTTTGCTCTGTTTGAACAAAAGTCGTTTCCTTTTCAACGATTAGCCCCTTTTTTAATCGAGCGGCTTGATGCGCTTGTCGATAGTTTACAGCACGACATGCCGTTGCTAAGCCACGATGCCCAAGCAGAAAAAACACGTGCCCTTGCGCTTATTGAGGAGATGATTGAAGAAGCAGGCGATCATCATATTGTGGAGCTACTCAAACAGTTAAAAACAGAAATACAACAGGATGACCCGAGAAAAGCGATTGTTGATGCGTTTCTTTTATATTTACAACAAAGTCATATGCGCCAATTTGTTCCTGCCTTACGTGCAGCGTTAGCATTGTGAGGTGAGAAAACGATGTTATTTGCTCAAGAGCCGCTTGCTTATCGTATGCGCCCGCGTACGATTGATGAAGTCATCGGACAAGACGATGTGATCGGTTCACATACAGCGCTATATCGAATGATTAAAAATGGTTATGTGCCATCGTTATTGCTTTACGGACCGCCTGGCGTCGGGAAAACATCGCTTGCTTATGCGATCGCTGGAACGGTACAACGTCCGTTTTATATGCTCAATGCGACGACGGCAGGAAAAAAAGAAATGGAAGAAATAGTGGCGGATGCTCGCTTTGAAGGCAACGTTATTTTATTTATTGATGAAATTCATCGTTTCACAAAAGCGCAACAAGATTATTTATTACCACATGTCGAAAGCGGTTTGATTACCCTCATTGGTGCAACGACAGAAAATCCGTTTCATTCCATCAATCCAGCTGTTCGTAGTCGTTTAGGGCAAATCAAACAGCTGCATCCTTTGACAAAAGAACAAACGATAGAGTTATTACGTCGAGCCCTCCGTGATCGAAAGCGCGGGCTTGGAAGTTGGCATATTGATATAAGTGATGAAGCGCTTGCTATCATTGCAGAAGGAGCAAACGGTGATGCGCGCGCGGCATTAACGATGTTAGAAGAAGCGGTGTATGCGACAAAACAAGGAGATCAACGCGCTATCGTCGATATACAAACCGTCTCGTTTTGTGTAGAAAATAAGGGGCTAACGTATGATAAACAAGGGGATACGTATTATTCTTTACTTTCCGCTTTTCAAAAAAGTATTCGTGGCAGTGACGTAGATGCTTCGCTTCACTATTTAGCAAGGCTTCTTGAAGGTGGCGATCTTACCGCTGTTTGCCGTCGCCTTGCAGTCATTGCTTATGAAGATATTGGATTAGCCAATCCACTAATCGGTGTGAAGGTGATGAGCGCGATCGAAGCCGCAGAGCGTCTCGGTATGCCAGAAGCACGCATTCCGCTTTCAGTCGTGACGATTGACATGTGTTTATCACCGAAATCAAATAGCGCCTATAAAGCGATCGATCAAGCGCTTATAGATGTGCGAAACGGAAAAGGACAATCGATTCCGCTTCATTTGCAAGATGCTCATTATGACGGCGCTAAACGTCTTGGTCGCGGAATAGGATATAAATATCCGCACGATCATCCGTATAGCTGGGTAGAGCAGCAATATTTGCCAGATGACTTAATCGGGATGCAATATTACAAACCAAAGCAAAGCGGCGAAGAAAAACAGCTTGCCCATATATATGAGCGGTTAAACGAACGGAAGAAGCAGTAACGTTTCTTTGCGACGCATTTTTATGTTATAATGGCTTGTGTTTCTCTTGACAGTGGATGAGGGGATGATCAGTTTGAAAATATCTACGAAAGGCCGATACGGCTTAACAATTATGATTGAGTTGGCCAAGCGGTATGGAGAGGGGCCGATTTCGTTAAAATCGATTGCACAAATGAACAATTTATCGGAACATTATTTAGAACAGCTCATTTCCCCGTTGCGAAACGCCGGTTTAGTGAAAAGCGTTCGTGGAGCGTATGGCGGTTACATTTTAGCAGATGAACCATCAAAAATTACTGCGGGCGATGTTATTCGTGTGTTGGAAGGACCGCTTCAAGTCGTTGAAGGACTAGAAGATGAAGAGCCAGCGAAACGCGAATTGTGGATGCGCATTCGCGATGCGGTAAAAGGAGTGCTAGATAGCACGACGCTCGAAGACTTAGCGAGCCATACGGAAGACGATGGCGGTGCATATATGTTTTATATTTAAGAAAGGAGAATGTATTTGGAGCGCATTTATTTAGATCACGCAGCGACGTCTCCTGTTCATCCGCAAGTGATAGAGGCGATGATTCCGTATATGACGACGTTTTTTGGCAACCCGTCAAGCATTCATTCATTTGGCCGTGATAGTCGACGCGCGCTTGATGAGGCGCGAGAGACGATAGCGAAAACGATTGGAGCAAAGGCGAACGAAATCATTTTTACGAGCGGCGGAACAGAAGCAGACAATTTAGCGATCATCGGCGTGGCGATGGCAAATCGTGAAAAAGGTCGTCATATTGTTACAACGTCTGTAGAACACCATGCTGTATTAAATACGTGCAAATATTTACAAAAACAAGGATTTGATGTGACGTATTTACCTGTGGATGAACATGGAACGGTTTCGGTCGAGCAAGTGAAACGTGCTTTGCGTGATGATACGATCATTGTATCCATTATGTTCGGAAATAACGAAACAGGTGTGTTGCAGCCGATTAACGAAATCGGTCACTTGCTTCGTGAACATGGGGCATATTTTCATACGGATGCTGTGCAAGCGTACGGGCTCGTTCCGATTGACGTCAATGAGATGAACATTGACTTACTTTCTCTGTCTGGCCATAAAATTAATGGACCAAAAGGTGTAGGATGTTTATATGCGCGCGAAGGCGTTCGCCTTACCCCACACATATATGGTGGAGAACAAGAACGGAAGCGACGTGCAGGGACAGAAAACGTACCAGGCATTGTCGGATTGCAAAAAGCAGCTGAAATCGCTCAACAAACGATGGCCGAAAAGCGAATGTTGTATGAACAGTTTCAACATGTGATGGTAAACACATTTGAACGAGAAGGGATTCGTTACGCCATCAATGGTCATGAAACGTCTCGCTTGCCGCACGTATTAAACGTCGCTTTTTTCGGGACAAATGTGGAAGCGTTGCTTGTTAATTTAGATTTAGCTGGCATTGCGGCATCAAGCGGTTCCGCGTGTACGGCCGGTTCGATTGATCCGTCCCATGTGCTCGTGGCGATGTACGGAAGTGAGTCGGATCGCATTCGTTCATCCGTTCGTTTTAGCTTCGGATACGGGAATACGTTAGAACAAATAGAACGTGCCGCACAAGAAATATCAAAAATTGTAAAAAGACTAACGAAAGCGTGAAAGGAGGGAGAAAAATGGCAAGAGTAGTTGTTGGAATGTCAGGAGGAGTCGATTCGTCCGTTGCTGCCCTTTTATTGAAACAACAAGGGTACGATGTTATCGGTATTTTTATGAAAAACTGGGACGATACAGATGAAAACGGTGTATGTACTGCGACGGAAGATTATGAAGATGTTGTACGTGTTTGTCATCAAATTGGCATTCCGTACTATGCAGTCAACTTTGAAAAGCAATATTGGGAAAAAGTGTTTACGTACTTTTTAGATGAATATAGAGCGGGGCGTACGCCAAATCCAGATGTGATGTGCAACAAAGAAATTAAATTTAAAGCATTTTTAGAACATGCGATGGCGCTTGGTGCAGATTATTTAGCGACAGGTCATTATGCGCGCGTCGCTTATCGCGATGGGGAGTATGAACTGTTGCGCGGGTTGGATGCCAATAAAGATCAAACGTACTTTTTAAACCAGCTCGGACAAACCCAATTATCGAAAGTGCTTTTTCCAATTGGGGAGCTACAAAAAGCACAAGTGCGTGAAATTGCGAAAGAAGCAGGGCTTGCGACAGCAGGGAAAAAAGATAGTACAGGCATTTGTTTTATCGGCGAGCGCAATTTTAAACAATTTTTAAGCAATTACTTACCAGCGCAGCCGGGCAGCATGCAAACGCTCGATGGGGAAGTAAAAGGAACGCATGACGGATTGATGTACTATACGATCGGACAACGTCATGGACTTGGTATCGGCGGAAGCGGCGAGCCGTGGTTTGTCGTTGGAAAAAATGTAAAAGAAAATATTTTATACGTGGCACAAGGATTTGATAATGAACTTCTTTATTCGGATGAAATCATTGCGACGGGCGTAAACTGGGTAAGTGATCGACGGCCGAGCGGACAAGTTTCGTGCACAGCGAAATTTCGTTATCGCCAGCCGGATGTACCTGTTACAGTAGAAATGATCGATGAGACGACAGCCCGTGTCTCATTTAGCCAACGTGTTCGCGCAGTAACGCCGGGACAAGCCGTCGTTTTTTATGACGGCGAACGATGTCTCGGTGGCGGTACGATTGATCAAGTGTTCCGCGACGGAAAACAGCTCACGTACGTTGGCTAACCTTCAACTCGACAGACGAGTTGAAGGTTTTTTTGTTATAATATTCATATGAGGTGAGAAAGATGGATTACAACGCGCAAGGAATTAAATATATGCAGCAAGGAAAGTATGAAGAAGCAGTCAAATGCTTTCACGAAGCAATTGAAAAGCAACCGAACGACGCTGTCGGCTACATTAATTTTGGGAACGTACTGGCGGCGGTTGGGGAAGAAGACAAAGCGATTCGTTTTTTTCATAAAGCGCTTGAACTTGATGAAAAAGCGGCAACGGCGTATTACGGGCTCGGATCGATTTATTACAATCGCCAACAGTTCGAACGGGCGAAAGAGCAGTTTGAACGTGCCATTCAAGCCGGTTTAACGGACGGCGATGTATTTTTTATGCTCGGTATGTCGCTTATGTATTTAGAGCAACCGCGCTTGGCGATGCCGTATTTGCAACGGGCGGTGGAATTAAACGAGCGCGACGTGGAAGCGACGTTTCAACTCGGACTTTGCTTAGCGCAATTGCAGTTTGTCGATGAAGCGATGATACATTTCGAACGAACAATTCAACTAAACGACGAGCATGCCGATGCGTATTATAATTTAGGCGTTGCCTATGCGTACAAAGACGATCCACAAACGGCGCATACGATGTTTGAAAAGGCGCTTGCGATTCAACCTGATCATTTGTTAGCTGGTCACGGGAAAAAGTTAATGGAACGAGCGCTACAGTAAGAAAAGGGGGAGAGGGCGTTGCAACAACAGTTAGACCTAGACGGACGGTCGTTTATTAAAGGCGTCCATATCGGTACCATTTTCCATAACGAAGACAATTTATATTCCGTCATTCGTGTACGCGTCGAAGAAACAAACGAGGCGCATATAGAAAAGGATGTTGTTGTAACAGGCTATTTCCCTTTGCTTATCGAGTATGATACGTACACGTTTTTCGGCTCGTTTAAAGAACATCCGCGCTTTGGAAAACAATATGTTGTTGACCATTTTCGAAAAGAGTTTCCAGAAACGAAAGAAGGCGTCATTCAATATTTATCTGGTGGGCTGTTTAAAGGAATCGGTAAAAAAACAGCGGCGGCGATCGTGGAAACGTTAGGGGAGCGTGCTATTTCTAAAATATTAGAAGATCCCGACGTGCTTGACAATGTGCCGAAGTTGACGAAAGCGAAGGCGAAGCAACTATACGAAACGTTGCGAGAACATGAAGGGTTAGAACAAATTATGATTGCGCTGTCGCAATTTGGCTTCGGTCCGCAATTATCGATGAAAATTTATCAAGTGTACAAAGATGAAACGCTTCAAGTCATCCGTACTAACCCGTATCAACTTGTTGAAGATGTTGAAGGAATCGGGTTTGGGCGCGCTGACGATCTCGGGTTGCAGCTTGGCATTTCTGGCAATCACCCAGAGCGCATTCGCGCCGGCTGTTTATATGTCATGGAACAACATTGTATGCAAGAAGGTCACGTATATATGACGTATGAACAAGTGCTCGATGAAGTAAAACGACTGTTAGAAGCGAAACGTGAAGAACAAATTGACGTTGCATGCATTTCCCGTGAAATAATTCATTTGTCCGAAGAAGGGAAGTTAATTATGGAAGAAGATCGTTTTTATATTCCTTCCCTCTATTTTGCTGAAAAGGGCATTGTGTCAAACGTTAAACGGTTGTTGCAACAATCGGATATGGTGACATTTTCTGAAGCGGAATTTTTGCTGGCGCTCGGGGAATGGGAAGAAGAAGCAAACATACAATATTCCCAAAAGCAAAAGGAAGCGATTCAACAAGCGATTTGTTCCCCATTATTTATTTTGACAGGCGGACCGGGAACGGGAAAAACGACGGTTATTAAAGGTATCGTACATTTGTTTGCGAAATTGCACGGACTGTCGCTTGATCCAGCGAGCTATGATGCGGATGAACCGTTTCCGATTTTGCTAGCTGCTCCAACTGGACGAGCAGCAAAGCGTATGACGGAATCTACCGGTTTGCCGGCGATGACGATTCATCGTTTACTCGGTTGGAGCGGGGAAGGATTTCAACGCGATGAAAATGAGCCGATTCGCGGCAAGCTGCTTATCGTTGACGAAATGTCGATGGTTGATACGTGGTTAGCTAATCAATTGTTGAAGTGCGTCCCATCGTCTATGCAAGTCATTTTTGTCGGAGATGAAGACCAGCTCCCATCTGTTGGTCCTGGACAAGTGTTAAAAGATTTACTTCGCGCAAACGTCATTCCGACCGTTCGATTAACAAATATTTATCGCCAAGCGGAAGGTTCATCAATTATTTCACTTGCCCATGCGATGAAAGATGGGCATATTCCAGATGATTTGACTTTGCCGCAAAAGGACCGTTCATTCATTCGATGCACAGGTGGACAAGTTGTAGACGTAGTAAAAAAAGTTGCTGAAAATGCGAAGCAAAAAGGGTATCGCGCAAAAGATGTACAAGTGCTTGCGCCAATGTATCGTGGACATGCAGGAATTGATCGGCTCAATGAGACGTTGCAACAACTGTTTAACCCAAAAGATGAACAAAAGCGAGAACTTGTTTTCGGCGATGTAACATATCGCGTCGGTGATAAAGTGCTACAACTTGTTAATCAGCCAGATGAAAATGTTTTTAACGGCGACATTGGAGAAATTGTTGCGATTTTTTACGCCAACGAAAATGTAGAAAAACAAGACCTTGTTGTCGTTTCGTTCGATGGAAATGAAGTAACATATCCGAAACAAGAACTGCACCAAATTACGCATGCTTATTGTTGTTCGATTCATAAATCGCAAGGGAGCGAATTTCCGATCGTCATTTTGCCGGTTGTAAAAAGTTATTATCGTATGCTTCGGCGCAATTTATTATACACAGCAGTGACGCGCAGTAAACAATACTTAATTTTATGTGGCGAAGAAGAAGCGTTCCAGCTCGGGGTGATGCGAACAGATGATGGAACGAGACAAACGACGTTATATGACAAATTAATAGCAATCATTTCGCCTGAACAGTCGTTGCTTCCGATGGAAGATGCAAACATCGGAATGGAAGGTGTTACCCCGTATGACTTCATGGAAAATGACATAACATAACGATGGACACAAACATGGGCACGCTTCTCTTCTGAATTGAACGTATGTTTTCGTAAAAAAATGCCAATGATAGAAGAAAAAATAAAAAGGAGCGTGCCTTTTTATGTTAAAGTGTCCGAATTGCCAAAGTAAAGATTTAGGGAAAATAGGAGCGAATCAGTATTATTGCTGGAATTGTTTTATTGAACTAACCGTTCAAAAAGGGATGATTTATACGCATCAAGTAGAAGAAGATGGGACGCTCAGCTCGCTCGACGATTTATTTAGTGAACAAGAACGAACTTTGTCTTCGTAATGAAAGGAGAATGACGATGAATCGAACAATCGCTTCTTTAATTGCGATCGGTGCGGGGGTTGCTGCCTACCAATTAGCACAACGAAACGGCGGCATGAATATGCGCAATGTGAGGAAAGTCGGCAAACAAATGTTGCGCCCATTTATGTAACAACAAACGGCATCCTGCTTATAGGGTGCCGTTTTGTTGTATAACATCTCCCTTTTATTTTCACACTATATAAGTAAGGGAGGGATTGTTTTGGAACATCCGCATATCCACTTTTTTGTTCGCGTAACGAAAATGTTGCTCGTTGTCATTTTGATTTATTTCGTTGTGAAATTAAAGAACGTATGGCTACCATTTCTACATATGTTGATCAAATTAATTACACCGTTTCTCATCGCCGCGTTTATTACGTATTTGCTTCATCCAGTCGTCGAATCTATTCATCGGCGTGGCATGCCGAGGGCGTTAGCGATTCTTTTTATTTATGCGTTATTTTTTGGGGGAGTCGGCTTCGCTATTTACAAAGGTACACCGCTATTTATTGCTCAGCTAGAAGACTTGAATAAAAGTTTGCCGATGTTTGTGCGCACGTATGAACAGTGGACAACGACTATTCACGAAGAGACGGCGACATGGCCTTACGATGTGCATAAATGGGTTGAAGCGTTGATAACAGAAGCGGAATCGTTTATTAGCGAAGCGGTGACAGGCACGATTATCGGGTTAAAACAGTGGATTAATCGTCTCATTGTCTTTCTTATTATCCCGTTTATCGCTTTTTACATGTTAAAAGATGTCGAACTTATTAAAAAAACAGCATGGGAGCTAACTCCGAACAAATGGCGCAAAAAAGGTGTTCAATTTTTGCGCGACGTTGATAAAACGCTCGGCGGGTATATTCGGGGGCAATTGTTCGTATGCTTGCTCATTGGGACAGCTGCCACGATTTCGTTTTGGCTCATCGGCATGAAATATCCGCTTTTGCTCGGCATCATTGTCGGTGTGACGAACGTCATCCCATATTTCGGCCCGATCATTGGTGCCATTCCAGCGGCCATCATTGCTGCGACGGTATCGATGAACATGTTGCTTCTTACTGTCGGCATCATCTTTGTTTTGCAGTTTATTGAAGGAAACATTTTATCTCCGCTTATCGTCGGGAAAAGTTTACATTTACATCCACTTATCATCATGTTTTCTTTATTTGTCGGTGGAGAAGTTGGAGGGGTGCTCGGTTTAATTGTTGCCGTCCCTATCGTTGCCATTGCGAAGGCGACATTCACCCACATTCGCTCGTTGAAAACGATGGCACATTGACAAAAAAAAGGGGCTTGTCTATAATTTTCACAAGAGTAATACATAAAAAAGCGATGAAGGATCGAGTATGTTACAGTCCATCTTAACGCGCTTTTGGCGCACAGAGAGGAATTTCCGCGGCTGAAAGAAATTCCAGATGAAGGGTAACAGAACGCTAATCCTGAGTGCAGGCAAACCCTGCCGACGAAGCCACGTTACGGCGGTTGAGGTGATGGACGTCTGTCCATAAACAGGGTGGTACCGCGAGCAAGCTCTCGTCCCTGAGCAGGGATGGGAGCTTTTTATATTTCTAAGGGAGGAAGGAAACGTGAAAAAGCTGACATCTGCTCAAGTACGTCAAATGTTTTTAGACTTTTTTAAAGAAAAAGGTCACGCGGTTGAGCCGAGCGCATCGCTCGTCCCGATTGACGATCCATCGCTCTTATGGATCAATAGCGGCGTAGCGACGTTAAAAAAATATTTTGATGGCCGCGTTATTCCAGACAACCCGCGCATTTGCAACGCGCAAAAGTCGATTCGCACAAACGATATCGAAAACGTCGGAAAAACGGCGCGCCATCATACGTTTTTTGAAATGCTCGGAAACTTTTCTGTCGGCGACTATTTTAAACGGGAAGCGATTCATTGGGCATGGGAGTTTCTAACGAGTGAAAAATGGATCGGTTTTGACCCAGACCGGCTTTCTGTGACGATTCACCCGGAAGATGAAGAAGCGTTCGATATTTGGCATAACGAAATCGGGCTGCCGGAAGAGCGAATCATTCGGTTAGAAGGAAACTTTTGGGATATTGGGGAAGGGCCGAGTGGACCGAATACAGAAATTTTTTATGATCGCGGTGAACAATTTGGCAACGACCCGAACGACCCAGAATTATATCCCGGTGGGGAAAATGAACGTTATTTAGAAGTATGGAACCTCGTCTTTTCGCAATTTAACCATAATCCAGATGGCACGTACACGCCGCTGCCGAAGAAAAATATTGATACAGGTATGGGACTCGAGCGGATGTGCTCCATTTTACAAGACGTACCGACGAACTTTGATACGGATTTATTTATACCGATCATTCGTGCAACAGAACAAATTTCAGGTGAGACGTATCGCACCGATGCAGAAAAAGACGTAGCATTTAAAGTAATTGCTGACCATATTCGTACTGTTACGTTTGCGATTGGCGATGGGGCGCTCCCGTCAAACGAAGGACGCGGGTACGTGTTGCGCCGTTTGTTGCGCCGTGCCGTGCGCTATGCGAAACGACTAAACATTCAACGTCCGTTTATGTACGAACTCGTTCCCGTTGTTGGTGAAATTATGGTTGATTATTACCCTGAAGTGAAAGAAAAGGCTGCGTTTATTCAAAAAGTGGTTAAAAACGAAGAAGAGCGATTCCATGAAACGTTAAATGAAGGATTGGCGATTTTAGCGAGCGTCATTGAAAAAGAAAAAGAACGCGGCAGCGATACGATTAGCGGCGAAGACGTATTCCGCTTGTACGATACGTACGGTTTTCCTGTTGAATTAACGGAAGAGTACGCGGCGGAAGAAGGAATGAAAATTGACCATGACGGCTTTGAACGCGAGATGGAACGTCAACGCGAGCGCGCACGTGCAGCTCGTCAAGATGTCGATTCGATGCAAGTACAAGGCGGCGTATTAGGCGACATTAAAGTAGAAAGCACGTTTGTCGGCTATGACCAGCTTTCTGTTTCGTCTGTTGTTGAAGTGATCGTCAAAGACGGTCAACTTGTAAGCGAAGTAAGCGAAGGGCAAGAGGCGCAAGTGATTTTACGTGAAACGCCGTTTTATGCAGAAAGCGGTGGACAAATTGCCGACCGCGGCTGGATTGAAGGGGAAACAGGAAAGGCATACGTGAAAGACGTGCAAAAAGCGCCAAACGGTCAACATTTACATCATATTGTCGTTGAACATGGCACCATTCAAACGAACGGCACGTATACAGCGCGTGTCGATGAAGCTGCGCGCGTCGATATTGTAAAAAACCATACAGCAACGCATTTGTTGCATCAAGCATTAAAAGATGTGCTTGGCGTGCATGTCAACCAAGCAGGCTCACTCGTTGCGCCTGATCGTTTACGGTTTGACTTCACTCATTTTGGGCAAGTGAAACAAGAAGAACTTGAGCAAATTGAAGCGATCGTTAACGAGCAAATTTGGCGCAATCTCCCTGTTGCGATTGAATATAAACCGCTTGATGAAGCAAAAGCGATGGGAGCGATGGCGTTATTTGGAGAAAAATATGGCGACATTGTACGCGTGGTACAAGTAGGCGATTATAGTTTAGAACTTTGCGGCGGCTGCCACGTCAAAAATACAGCCGAAATCGGTTTATTTAAAATCGTTTCAGAGTCCGGTATTGGCGCTGGTACACGACGCATTGAAGCGGTGACAGGAAAAGCGGCGTATCGTTTAATGAACGATCAAATTGCATTATTGAAAGAAGCAGCGGAAAAACTAAAAACGAACCCGAAAGACGTATTAACGCGCATCGATACGTTAATGAACGATATGCGTGAATTACAGAGAGAAAACGAATCGCTTTCTGCCCGTTTAAGCCATATGGAAGCAGAAAACTTAGTAAACGAGGCGAAAGAAGTAAACGGCATTCGACTTGTCGCAAACAAAGTGAATAACGTAGATATGAATGGCTTGCGTGCGATGGTCGACGATTTAAAACAAAAATTAGGATCGGCAATCATTGTACTTGCTTCTGTACAACAAAATAAAGTAAACTTAATTGCTGGTGTAACAGACGATTTAATCGACCGCGGCTATCACGCAGGAAAGCTCATTAAAGAAGTGGCGACGCGTTGCGGCGGCGGTGGCGGTGGCCGAGCGGATATGGCGCAAGCAGGTGGAAAAGATGCGAATAAAGTAGACGAAGCACTTAAATTTGTCGAACAATGGGTAAAATCTGTTTAATAAACGATGGAAATCGTGTACAATGGATGTAAGGATGGATATACCAGATTTCATGGAACGTGAGAGTGGGGTGCAAAAGAACGGTGGGATCGTTTGATAACACGATGCAATTTAACTTCCCAGAAGAACCGATGGACGTCGACGTTCGGGAAGTGTTGCTTACCGTATACGACGCATTGCAGGAAAAAGGGTATAATCCGATTAACCAAATTGTCGGCTATTTATTGTCTGGTGATCCAGCTTACATCCCGCGTCATAAAGATGCCAGAAACTTGATTCGCAAAGTCGATCGCGACGAATTAATTGAAGAATTAGTGAAATCTTATTTGCGAACACATCGTCAACAACCCAATGACTAAAGTCATGGGCTTGTAAGCCCCATGTTGACCAGACCAAGGCTTGAAACAGAGCCTACGTTATAGATGTCATGACA
>NZ_FOJQ01000062.1 GCF_900111795.1 Anoxybacillus pushchinoensis
ATATCGTCCTGACGATACGCTTCGATATGATCAAAATCCGTTTTTCCTGTGGCAAGCAAGCCGATCATCGAGCGAATGACGTCGCTATGGGAAATGTGCACATCTCGACGAACCGTTGGGAGCCGAAGGGCGTTTACTCGCTTATCCAGCTTCGTTTGGTGCAGTAAGTAACCCACGAGAGCAAGCCCAGCACTTGGGGTAATCGCTTCATCTGTCAATACAAACCGAATCGGGAAATCTTTCATCACATTCACCTACTTGATGAAGAGTCGTCAACGTCGTTTTCCCTTATCGTATCAACGGTTTGCGACCATTGTAAAGATGTTTTGTCACGGATTCAGGTAAATAGTTTTTTTATTAATTTTTCTTGTATATTATTTCCCCGTTTATCATGGTGAATATAGGAGTTGCGAGATAGTGAAACGGATGGTAATTCCAAACGACAATGTCAGCATCTTTGCCCACTTCTATGCTGCCGACTTGGTCGTCCACTCCTAAATTTCGCGCTGGTAAAATGGTAATGCCTTCGAGCGCTTTTTGTTCATCAAGTCCTTCGCGTACAGCGATCGCCGCGCAAATGTGTAAATATTGAATAGGTGTATACGGATGGTCTGTCGTAATTGAGACGTGAACACCAGCATCGGATAAAATTTTATACGTTTTCCAACTTTTGTTTTTCAGTTCTACTTTCGAGCGGCGGGTAAGTGTCGGTCCGACTGAAACGTGCAAGTTTCTTCCTTGTAGTTCTTCAGCGATGAGATGCCCTTCTGTACAATGCTCGATGCGCAAATCAAGCCCGAACTCGTCAGCTAGGCGGATCGCGGATAAAATATCGTCAGCACGATGGGCGTGAACACGAATCGGGATGTCGCGATTTAACGCCTGAATGATAGGGATCGTACGAAAATCGTGTGGCCAATCGCTATATTTGGCGTTATAAAACGTCTCGCGAAGCATCCCCATAATCCCCATACGTGTAAGCGATTCTTTATTTCCTTGACTGTGCATTCGCTTTGGATTTTCTCCAAGGGCGAGTTTTAGACCTGCGGTTTCTTTCACAATCATTTTTGAGACGTTTTTTCCGTACGTTTTAATGACTGCGGTCGTTCCTCCGATGACATTTGCACTTCCGGGCATAATATGAACCGTTGTAATCCCATGTTCAATCGCATCGCGAAAACCAGGATCAAGCGGATATACGCTATCGATGGCACGCACATGCGGCGTCATCGTCTCGATTGTTTCGTTAGCATCGTTTCCAGCCCATCCTGTCCCTTCATCGTATAGGCCGAGATGTGTGTGTACGTCAATAAACCCAGGGAAGACGTATTTTCCTGATACATCAATAACTTCTGATTGTTCATATACAGGAAGGTCATAGCCTATCTCCACAATTTTTCCATTTTTAATACGTACATCTGCCCCTTTCATCAGCGGGGAAGTGATTGGGTATATCGTACCGTACTTTAGTAATATGTCTTTCATAGCAAGCTCCCTTATTTCTTTTTCTATTATTGTATTCGTTACGATTGTAGTATGTTCGCTAGCGCTCGATCAATAGTTGGAAAAGAAAAACGGTAGCCAGCTTGCAGTAGTTTTTCTGGGATGACGCGTTGTCCTTCCAACACGAGCATGCTCATTTCTCCTAACAGCAATTGTAACGCGAATGATGGGACGGGTAGCCAGTGTGGGCGATGTAATATGTTTGCGACTGTTTTTCCGAACTGCTTCATTGTTACAGGTTGTGGGGCGGTGACGTTGACCGGACCCGATATATTTCCATTTCGAATCGCAAAATCTACTACACCGACGACATCGTCGATATGCACCCACGACATCCATTGTTTCCCGCTTCCGATCGTTCCACCAATAAACCATTTGTAAGGAAGAACGATGCGTGGCAGGGCGCCACCATGTTTACCTAAAATAATGCCAAACCGCATAAATACCGTGCGCACGCCAAGTGATTCAATGCGTCGCCCAGCTTCTTCCCATCGTTTCACGGTTTGAGCTAAAAAGTCTATCCCGATTGTTTCGCGACGTTCGGTAAATGTGTCATTAAGCGATGTGCCGTAAATACCGATGGCACTCGCTTGAATAACCACTTGCGGTTTTTTACTCATTTTTGTAATGAGTTCATATATGGCATGTGTCGCTTGTAATCGACTTTCCATAATTGCGCGCTTTCTCGTTTCGTTCCATCGTCCACTATTAATTGATTCACCAGCTAAGTTTATGATTATATCAATGGAAGGAAGTTGTTCGTGAGGATTTGCGTCATCTGTTAACCATTGTACATAATGAATATACGGATCGTTCTCCCGTTTTTGTGCATTTCGCGTTAATATATACATATGATGTCCGTTTTGTGTAAAATATGCTGTTAGCGCCTTACCTACAAATCCTGTTCCTCCAGCAATCAAAATATTCATTATTTTTCCCTCCTTTCCTTTATTATGCGTTGTTTGAATAAAAAAAGAAAGAAAAGGTGTGTTTTCAAGATGTGGATTGAAAAAATTGAAGTGGATCGAAAAAATGTAGAACGTTTTTACGTTCATTTTGTGAAAGAAGATGGAGAGAAACAAATCATGTCTGTTGATCAAGACGTATTGATTGAGTATCGCCTAAAAAAAGGAATGACGGTAACAGAAGAGCAATGGATGGAAATGATGAAAAAAGATGATGAAAAACAAGCGTATAAGATGGCGCTTCGTTTTTTAGCTTACCGTATGCGCTCGAAACAAGAAGTTGTTGACTATTTGAAAAAAAGGGACATAGATGTTCGGACGATTGAACAAGTGATTGCAAAGCTACAACAGGAACGATATATAGACGATGAGCAATTTGCACATGCGTACGTGCAAACGCAAGTAAATACGACAATGAAAGGACCTTATGTGATTTATAAAGAGCTAATGGATAAAGGGATAAGTGAAAATGTGATCGCACAAGCGATGGAACGCTATACAGAGGATATGCAACGAGACAAAGCGATCAAGTGGGTGGAAAAAATAAATAAGCAATCGAAAAAACGGTCGCATCAAGAACAAAGAGCATACATTGCACAACTGTTGCATATGAAAGGTTTTCCTTCACATATTGTTGAAATGGCAAAACAGCATGTGACTGCAGATGATGGAACGGAATGGGAAGCGCTCATATATTACGGGGAAAAAGCACATCGCCGTTACGAAAAATATGATCGTTACACGTACGAACAAAAAATGAAGCAGGCACTATACCGAAAAGGTTTTTCGCTTTCGTTAATTGAACAGTTTTTAGAAAAGAAAAAGGAGGACTAACTCCTCCTACTCCACGATGATTTCAGCTTGTCGCTTATACTCATTAATAATTTTTTCGGCTACTTGTTTTGGTGAACGAAGGCGAGAGCGGTCTTGAATATGGTCGGAGTCATCCCAAAACGGTGTAGCCATGCCTCCCATATATACAGCAGTGACGGCGACGTTTGTGTTGGCGAGCTCTTTCACAAGACTTTCGCTAAATCCGCGCACAGCAAATTTACTTGCGACATATACACTTTCGTTTACTTTACCGCGCAAACCGGCTGTTGAAATAATGTTTATGATATTAGCTTGAGGTAGCGTTTTAAAATACGGAAGAAATGCTTTCGTCATATATATCGTGCCTTTGACGTTAATGTCAATTATTTCGTGAATATGTTGCTCCGTCATTTGTTCAAGTGGACCGAAATGACCCACGCCTGCATTGTTAACTAGCGTCGTTACATAATATGTACGACAAAGCGTTTCGGCTGCTTCTTGTACTTGTTCGTCGTTTGTAATATCAAGCGGGAACGCAATAGCCTTTCCACCTGATGACTCGATTTGTTGTTGCACTTTTTGAAGCGGTTCTTTTCTCCTTCCGATTAGAACGACTTCGTATCCTTTTTGTGCATATAAAAGGGCGAGTTCTTTTCCGAGACCTGTACCAGCTCCTGTAATAACAATATATTCCATTATTTTCATCCTTTCGTGTATGATACATTCACAATAATTTGGAAAACGTATACATAAGCAGTTGTCATGAAGTAGTCAAATGTTATTGTGAATTATTACACAAACTTATGGTATAATGTCTTATGTCATTATATTACAACAAAGAAAGGGGAACAATATGAGTTTTTTACAGGTGATAACAGCTTCTACACCGGTATTAGCGGTCTTTCTGTTTCTCGTTTTGTTGCGTCTTCCAGCGGCAAAAGCGATGCCGATTAGTTTTGTAATTACGGTCGTGTTATCGTTGTTTGTTTGGAAAATGCCCGGTATTCAAGTGGCAGCGGCAACGATTGAAGGTGTCATTGTAGCCATTTCAATTTTATGGATTATCTTCGGTGCCATTTTATTGTTAAATACGTTAACGAAAAGTGGGGCAATGGACGCGATTCGTAGCGGATTTTTAGGTATTACGCGTGACCGTCGCGTGCAAGTTATCATTATCGCATGGTTATTCGGTGCATTTATTGAAGGCGCAGCTGGATTTGGGACGCCTGCGGCGATTGGCGCCCCGCTTCTTGTTGCTTTAGGGTTTCCACCGCTTGCAGCTGTTGTTGTAGCGCTTGTTGCGGATAGTAGCCCTGTTTCATTTGGAGCGGTTGGAACACCAATTCTTGTCGGAGTCGATCAAGGGCTTCGTGAAGGAAGTGCTGTTGCTGAGCGGGTACAACACGTCATCGGTACAACCGATTTGTCTTCGTTTCTTCAAACGCTCGCAAAACAAGCAGTGTCTTTTGATATTATTATCGGTACGTTTATTCCACTTATTTTAGTGCTTATTTTAACGCGCTTTTTCGGTGAAAATCGCTCGTGGAAAGAAGGGTTTGAAATTTGGAAGTTTGCTTTATTTGCTGGACTTAGCTTCACCGTCCCGGCGTTTCTTGTCGCTTCTTTCTTAGGGCCAGAGTTCCCATCGATGATCGGTGGATTAATCGGTTTAGCGATTGTTGTACCAGCAGCAAAAAAAGGATTTTTATTACCAAAAGAGCCGTGGGATTTTAAGAAGACGGATGAGCATCAAACGGAAACAAGCGTGAAAAAAAGCGACATGCCACTTTTACTTGCATGGATGCCGTATATTCTTGTTGCGATCATTTTAGTGTTGACGCGCCTACAAAACTTGCCGTTAAAAGCATGGCTTCGTTCCGTGGAGCTACAATTTAACAACATTTTAGGAACAAACATTAGTACAGCGATTGAGCCTTTATATTTGCCGGGAACGATTTTTCTCGTCGTCATTGTCATAACTATATTTATGCATAAAATGAAGCGTGAAGATGTTTTAGCGACGATGAAGGAGTCGGCGTATACGCTCATCGGTAGCGCGATTGCGCTCGGTACAGCGGTACCGATGGTTCGCATTTTCATTAATTCCGGTGTAAATGATGCTGGGCTTGCAAGTATGCCGATTGAATTAGCTTCGATGGTTGCGGGTGCTGTTGGAGCGGCTTGGCCATTAGTTGCTCCTTTAATTGGTGCGCTCGGCTCATTTATTTCAGGTAGTGCAACGTTTAGTAATATGATGTTTTCTTTATTTCAATTTAGCATTGCGGATCAAATTCAAGTACCACATCATATCGTTATCGCTGGACAAGTGTTAGGGGCGAATGCAGGGAACATGGTTTGTGTATTAAATGTCGTTGCAGCCGCTTCTGTTGTTGGTCTAGCTGGAAAAGAAGGGACAATTATTCGCATGACGCTCATTCCGATGCTTTACTACGTATTGATGACAGGAATACTTAGCCTTCTTTTGATCTATGTGTTTTAGCTCCCCTTATGATACGATAAAGATGAAGTTCGTATAAAGCGGAGTGAGGGGAATGGAACAGAAACGATATAGTGAAATGAGCGAATGGGAGTTAAAGCAGGAAATTGCTGCATTGACTGAAAAGGCTCGGAAAGCAGAACAAATGGGCATGGTAAACGAATACGCGGTGTACGAAAGAAAAATGGCTGTGGCGAAGTCGTATTTGTTAAATCCCGATAACTTTCAACCAGGAGAGTTTTACGAAATTGAAGGAGACCCACAGTCGTTATTTAAACTTCAGTATGTGAACGGTGTATTCGCATGGGGATATCGCTTGAATGACCCAGATACAGAAGTAGCGTTACCTATTTCATTGCTAAAGAAAAGAGGTTGACGGGCATGTCAACCTCTTTTCGTCATATTTTCCGTTTGCTTACTTCGGAATGCAAAATCATTAAGCTTTGCGATTGTTGTGTTTCACCGTTTACTTGGGCATGGGCGTGCTTCGGATTTGCCCACGGTTGTGGGAAAGGATCGGAATAACGGTTATCATAAAATTTTTTACGCTGATGTTTACCCATCTTATTCCTCCTCGATGTCGCCACGTTTACTTGACGCATGCATTCGTTCTTGAGGGTGCGTATTAATTGTTCCGTTTGCACGTTTTGATGCGTATTCCGCTTTTGCGCGTGGCTCACCTTCTAATTTTTCGTTGTTTTGATTCGGAAAGCCTCGTTCTTTATTGCCCACTGTTAGTCCCCCCAGATGTGATGTCGTGCTCTTGAAGCACACGTATAGTATTCATCAATAGACGGTGATTTATGAACACCGCCGTTTACTTTAGCTTGGAATAAGTTCTAGTTTTTTGCGCAATTTCTTCTCGCTAAAAATCCATCCTGTATAGGAGCTAACAATGTTTAAGTCGCGATCAAGCTGCACGACCGCAACAAATGGATAATGATCTTTGCTTCGGTAACGCAAATCAATAAAACGCACTTCATAATGGTCGTCATACTCATGAACTTCCCAGCGATATACAGGTGAAAACGACAAAAATGCCACTAAATTTTCATCTTGTTTTGCTTTTTCAATGACAGGAATGTTTGGAATAGGGCATTTTTCGAATATGTCGAGTACGTTAATCGCCCCTCTTTGCGAGCGAGCAACGTAAAAGTGGGTTGATGTTGTCACAGCTAAATGCCATTCATTCCATTTTATTGTCGGTACGGTAATGATTTGTTCGACATCCGAAAACATTTGTTTGATCTTGCGCTTTATTGCTTGTTGTTGACGAAAGCGAATGATATAGTAACCAATGAGCACAACGTACACAGCAAGAAACGTATACCCAGCATGGTGCCCGTTCAGCCATAGGACGACTCCGGCTACATGAACAACAAAAATAAAAGGGTCAAACGTATTAATTATCCCAAGAGCAACCCATTTCTTTGAAAAAGGACGTAACGCTTGCGTTCCATATGAATTAAATATGTCGACAAACACATGAAAACTGACAGCGATAAACGTCCAAAGCGCGATGTGAAAAAACGATGCACCATACACGTAAAAAAGGGCAACGCTAATGAGCAGCGTCCAAACAAATAACGCGGGGATGGAATGGGTGATGCCGCGATGATTCCGAATATATTTGGCGTTATTTTTTAATTTTAAAACGGTGTCAATATCAGGTGCTTGGGAACCAACGAGCGTACCGATAAGCACCGCGTGAGCTAGCGTCGGATCGTTCGCAATCGTTGGATCGAGCGTCGCCAATCCACCTAATGCAAATCCCATTAAAACGTGTGTACCTGTATCCAAATAAAAGGCCTCCTTTTTCCGATTGTACTCATTTTTAGTTTACCACCATGGAGGAATGAACGTGAAAGAAAATGTACAACAAATATTGGACCATTTTCATATTGAACAATTTCAGCACGATTTAATTCATTGGTTCGTCAAAGAACAACGCGATTTGCCTTGGCGAAAAGAAAAAGATCCGTACAAAATATGGGTATCGGAAGTGATGTTGCAACAAACGCGCGTCGATACGGTCATTCCTTACTTTTATAAGTTTATCGAAAAGTTCCCGACTTTAGACGCCCTCGCTGAAGCAGAGGAAAAAGAAGTGTTGAAAGCATGGGAAGGGCTTGGATATTATTCGCGCATTCGCAATTTACATGCAGCGGTAAAAGAAGTGAAAGAAAAATACGATGGATGTGTGCCGGCATCGAAGGAACAATTTTCGTCGTTGAAAGGAGTTGGACCATATACAACGGGTGCGGTATTAAGCATCGCTTACGACATTCCTGAGCCCGCGGTTGACGGGAATGTCATGCGGGTGTTATCGCGCATTTTTTATATAACAGATGACATTGCAAAAGGGAGCACGCGAAAAAAGTTTGAACAACTTGTTTCTTGTATCATTGCGCACGATAATCCGTCTGATTTTAACCAAGCGTTAATGGAGCTTGGCGCGCTCATTTGTACACCGAAAAGTCCAAGTTGCTTCCTATGCCCTGTGCAGCGTCACTGTCGCGCATTTGCAGAAGGGGCAGAAGGAAAGTTGCCTGTAAAAACGAAAGGAAAGGCGCCAAAACATGTTTCTTTCCGCGCTATTGTACTTGCTGATAAAAAGGGGAGCATCTTGATTGAAAAACGTCCGAATAGCGGATTATTAGCGAATTTATGGCAGTTTCCAAATGACGAGCATGCCCCGACAGCAGACGACCAAGCGTTTATAAAGGAAATAAGCGAAAGATATGGTGTTGTGATTCGCTCAGTACAACAAATTGGTACGTTTCAGCATGTCTTCTCCCACGTTGTATGGCACATTGAAGCGTATAAAGGAGAAGCGATTGGGCTTACAGTAGATGTTCCAACGCGCAAGTGGGTAACGATCGAGGAGCTTGCATCTTACGCATTTCCAGTTGTGTACCAAAAAATATGGCAAGCGTATGAGTAAAGGTGAGTCAATCACCTTTACTCATAAAATACGCATGTTCCATTTGTATATGTTGCCTCATTCCGATGTAAACCGCCCCTCGCTTCAATTTCCTCAATAATTTCACGATGCATCGTCTGTCCTTCAACGTTTAAATATGGAGTGACTTGTTGAAGAGCGTGATGGAAAAAAGCGAGTTCGCTATCTTTCCACTTTTGTTTCGGAATCATTTGAAGGGCTGTCAAGTCGCGTCCAACATACATTTTTCTCACCTCTTTCATGTAGTTTGGAAAATGAAACAAAAATTATTCATACGGATATTTTCTCGACAAATGATACAAAGTAATAACCGTGGAGGTGAGCATCATGAACAAACAACCGAACAAAACGGTAGCAGGAACAAATATTCAGCACGTAAAACAGCAAAACGCTGGCCAGTATGGGACAGAGTTTGCGACTGAAACTGATGTTCAACACGTGAAGCAACAAAACGCAAAAGCAGAAGCGAAAAAAAATCAATAACAGGAGAAGGGTATCGGTTTTCGTCCGATGCCCTTTTTCTTCCTTGTACATTAACGTTATAATAGAAGAAAAAGCGTCGAACGAAAGTAGGGAATATGTATGGATTATCCACAGACAGGGGCGATTATTCAAATTCATAGCTATAAACATGATGGGCATATTCATCGGGCATGGAATGAGACAGTCGTGTTGAAGGGAAGCGAAGAAGAAATCATTGGCGGCAATGATCGCACACTTGTGACGGAAGCTGATGGAAGAACGTGGGTGACACGCGAGCCGGCCATTTGTTTTTTTTATGAGAAGCATTGGTTTAACATTATTGCGATGATTCGGTCAGAAGGTGTGTATTACTATTGCAACATGAGCTCTCCCTACGTTTGGGATGGAGAAGCGTTGAAATACATTGACTATGATTTAGACATCAAAGTATTTCCGAACGGACAGTATGACATATTAGATCATGATGAATATGAGCGGCATCGGGAACAAATGAATTATCCTGATATCATTGACGAGATTTTAAAAAATAATATTCAAAAATTAGTTCAATGGATTAGGGAAAAAAAGGGACCGTTCGCTCCGGAAGTTGTTGAACATTGGTATAAAAAGTTTATTATGTATGGAAAGTGAAAAAGGTACATACTGTATTTTAAAACAGCGGCTTCTTGCTTGTGTCTAGTGTTTCCAGAGTGCTTACGGAAGGGAAAGCTAAAAAAGATGTCCCGTTTCTTTGGCGGGACATCTTTTATTCTTGTTCTGGAGTAGGGATCGTATGCTCTTCTTTATGGTAATGGTGAAAGCTTTCAATAAGCGTGTCTAGATGTTCGAGTTGGTGACTATATTCAATAATCGCTCCGATTAGAGGAAACAGCTGATAATTTTCCTGTTGAACACTTTGCTCGACATAATCGTTTAAAAACGAGCGAATTAATCCTTTTTTTCCAGAACACGCTTCCGTTGCAAATTGTGATTGTGGATCAGATTTTGCTTTCCCGATAAACTTCAGCAATATTTGGTCGTGGTAATTTAATAAACAATCGAGTTCGTTTTTTATTGCATCTTGAAGTTCAGCAGGTGTATGCGACAGCTCGTTTTCTAAACGATGCAGTAGCTTTAACGTCTGCAAGGCGCGGTTTGTTGCAACAATCATTTGTCGATACAGGACAAGTTTGCGCGACTTACTATATTTATGTTTACGGAAATACGTTCGTTCTTCTTTGTAGAGTAAATAAAGTTGGTCAAGCTTCATCATGTTCTCTTTAAACTTTTCAATATCTTCCTTCAACAGATGGTGCTCAGATGCATGGCGAATATTCATGCGAATCCATTTTAAAATTTGTTCTGTATATTCGACAATTTTCGTATATAGTTTTTTCTCGTATTTCGGTGGAAGGAAAACTAAATTCACGACAAACGCGGACAACACACCTAGCATAATCGTAGAAAAGCGAATAAGCGCAAATTCAATAAAGTGTTCCCCCGTATATTCCATAATTGCGATGACCGTTACAAGCGCGATAGAAATGGAAGATTCTAAACGAAGACGAAGAAATAACGCAATGACTAAAATGGCAGTTAATCCGATAATAAATGGATCGTGTCCGAAAATAAGTGTAAAAACAATCGCAAAAACCGCACCGATGACATTTGCTTGCACTTGTTCAATTAAGGACAAGTATGAACGGTAAATGGTCGGTTGCATCGCAAATACAGCAGAGATGCCAGCAAATACAGGGGAAGGTAACTGCAACAATTTTGCTAAAACTAATGCAAATGTAATCGCAATCCCGGTTTTAAAGACGCGGGCTCCAAGTCTCATCGTCGCTCAAATTCCTTTCTTTTTTATCTTAATTAGGCGAGAAGACTCCCACTTCAACGAAGCGGAGTAAGTGGGAGATGAATCGCCTTAACTATATTTTGCTGAAAATAGGATAGACCCCCATGCCGAAAAAAATTCGGCACCATCGGAAGGATGAAAACGAATATTGTCGAAATATCTCCTTGCAGCTGGGGTCATGAGGTCG
>NZ_FOJQ01000052.1:0-1684 GCF_900111795.1 Anoxybacillus pushchinoensis
GAAGAAGCAACGTCCATCGCAAGCATCACTTCTGTACCTGGTTTGTAGCCTGCTTTTTCAATCGCTTCGATAATTGTTTCAAGCGCTTCTTCGTTTGATTTTAAGTTTGGAGCGAATCCACCTTCATCACCAACGGCTGTATTGTAGCCTTTTGCTTTTAATACAGATTTTAAGCTATGGAAAATTTCCGCACCCATCCGAAGCGCTTCGCGGAAGTTTGGTGCGCCAACTGGCATAATCATGAATTCTTGAATATCTACGTTATTATCTGCATGCGCACCGCCGTTTAAAATGTTCATCATTGGTACTGGCAACGTTTTTGCGTTAAAGCCACCTAAATATTGGTACAATGACAGGCCGAACTCGTCCGCTGCCGCGTGAGCCACGATTTGTAGAAAGATGAAGAAATTTGTCAGAAAATTTTTGTTACCCCTCACGAATTCTCTGTATTACAATAATGTATGACATCTAAAATAACCGAGATTATTTTAGGGGAGGAATAAAGATGAATTCACTACAAAAAGTAGCTCATAGAGTTGTGAGCTCAGTAGCAAACGATTTAAGGGACAATACGTTGACAAATCTAGTGTCTATTCCTCTTGGAGCTGCCAAAGGTGGACAAATGGCTTACAAAGCCGCTACAACAGGATTTACGATGCTGGAAAGGAAAGTCGGACTAAAAACAACAATGGGAGCTGTTAAAGGTGGAGCTGTTGGCTATATCGGGGGTAACGTAGCTGCCGAAGTATCTAACAAAATAATAGGTGTAGAAAAATGGTTTGATAATACCAAAATTGGAAAATCGATAGATAAAGGTATAACAAAAGCAGAAAACTGGTTACATAAAGCAATTGGTGGTGGGTCGTATTAACATTGTAGAGATTTGCTCATGTACAGCACTAGACCACCATTTAAAACCATTAAATAAAAAGAATGTGTTTAATTATTTGGACGAAGTTGTTATTGTATGGTGCAAAGCAGTAAACATTAAACAGGACACCAAGATAATGATGGAGTGGTACAATCCGGGTGAAGAATTAGTTTTTACAATAAGCATTGATTTAGAAAAAACAAATAACCACAGACCGTTCAGATATTTTTGGAGTCTAATGAAATATAGCTTATTGTATGGAATACAAGGAAAAAAGTTCGGAAAATGGACTGTAAAAATTACACCTTTGAATATAATGTACACATTCATGGTAACTGAACTTTCAACAAACTACAAAAACAAAATGAATCCTGATTCTAAGACATCCTTATTTGATAAAACCATATAAATTCAACAGAGGGATACCAAAATGAATAAAGCAAAAATTATATTTACTACCATGACAGGTGTTATGATAGGGTTAATCGTTAGTATTTTATTATTAGTCATAAAAAGTACCGCAAAGGATTTTTTAAAAACATACTCTCTCGATTGGATTATTGATGTGCTACTTTTTCTTATATTTATTATCATTATAGTGCAATATATACAAAAGAAAAGAAAAACTTGAAAGAAAGGATGCCCACATGAGGCATCCTTCATCTATTACTTCTTCAAGTTGTAGAACGTTTTTACTCCATCGTATACCGCTGTTTCACCTAATTGATCTTCGATGCGAAGCAATTGGTTGTATTTTGCAACGCGGTCTGTACGTGAAGGTGCACCTGTTTTAATTTGACCAGCGTTTGTTGC
>NZ_FOJQ01000052.1:2199-14444 GCF_900111795.1 Anoxybacillus pushchinoensis
GAAGAAGCAACGTCCATCGCAAGCATCACTTCTGTACCTGGTTTGTAGCCTGCTTTTTCAATCGCTTCGATAATTGTTTCAAGCGCTTCTTCGTTCGATTTTAAGTTTGGAGCGAATCCACCTTCATCACCAACAGCGGTGTTGTAGCCTTTCGCTTTTAATACAGATTTTAAGCTATGGAAAATTTCCGCACCCATACGGAGCGCTTCACGGAAGTTTGGTGCGCCAACTGGCATAATCATAAATTCTTGAATGTCAACGTTGTTATCTGCATGCGCACCGCCATTTAAAATGTTCATCATTGGCACTGGCAATGTTTTTGCGTTAAATCCGCCTAAATATTGATATAGAGGAATGCCTAAGTAGTCAGCAGCTGCGCGCGCAACAGCCATTGAAACGCCTAAAATTGCGTTTGCACCTAATTTTCCTTTATTTTCTGTACCGTCTAACGCAATTAATGCACGGTCGATAGCAACTTGCTCTGTCACATCGTAGCTACCAATTAATGCTGGCGCGATGACTTCGTTTACGTTTTTCACTGCTTGTAATACACCTTTACCAAGGTAGCGACCTTTGTCGCCATCACGCAATTCAACCGCTTCATACTCACCTGTTGACGCTCCACTCGGTACAAGGGCACGTCCGAACGCACCTGATTCTGTATATACTTCTACTTCTACTGTCGGATTGCCACGAGAGTCTAATACTTCACGAGCATAAATGTCAATAATTGTTGGCATCGTTCATCTCTCCTTTTAAATTTTATTTTTGAATTAACGTTTTTCCTGTCATTTCTTTCGGTTGTTGTAATCCGAGCAAATCAAGCATCGTTGGCGCTAAATCGCCTAAAATGCCATCTTGGCGAAGCGTAATGCCTTTTTTCGTCACGATCACAGGCACCGGATTTGTCGTATGCGCCGTATTCGGACTGCCGTCTGGATTTGTCACTTCGTCCGCGTTCCCGTGGTCAGCGGTAATAATCGCAATCCCGCCTTTTGCCAGAATCGCATCGACGACTTTTCCTAAACATTCATCGACTGCTTCGACTGCTTTAATCGTCGGCTCTAGCATTCCGGAATGGCCGACCATATCAGGATTTGCGTAGTTTAAAATAATCGCATCAAACTTGTCTGCTTCAATTTCTTTCAGTAAAGCGTCCGTTACTTCGTATGCGCTCATTTCTGGTTTTAAATCGTATGTGGCTACTTTTGGCGAGTCAATTAAAATGCGCTCTTCGCCCGGGAATTTTTCTTCCCGTCCGCCGCTCATGAAAAACGTCACGTGCGGATATTTTTCCGTTTCGGCAATGCGCAATTGTTTTAACCCGTTTTGTGACAATACTTCACCGAGCGTATTGTCAAGGTTCGTCGGCTTAAATGCCACATACCCTTTTACTGTTTCACTAAAGTGCGTTAAGCATACGAAAAACAAGTTTTTCGTATGTTTCGGTCCACGATCGAATGAACGGAAATCATCGTTTGTAAACGTGTTTGAAATTTGAATCGCACGGTCAGGACGGAAATTGTAGAAAATAACCGCATCGTTATCTTGAATCGTTGCGACTGGCGTTCCATCTTCACGGACGATGACCGATGGCAAGACGAACTCATCGTAAATGCCGTTTGCGTACGAATCATCGATGCACGCAAGCGGATCACGGTATGATGGACCTTCTCCATACACCATCGCGCGATACGCTTTCTCCACGCGCTCCCACCGTTTGTCGCGGTCCATCGAGTAATAACGACCCGATAATGTCGCGATTTCACCAACGCCAATTTGTTCGATTTGTTCATTTAACTGTTGAATGTATGTTTTCGCCGTTTGCGGACCGACGTCACGTCCATCTAAAAAGCCGTGGATATACACATTTTTTACGCCTTCTTTTGCAGCGAGCTTCAAGAGGGCAAACAAATGGTTAATATGGCTATGCACCCCACCGTCAGAAAGAAGACCGAAAATGTGCAAATTTGTTCCGTGTTTTTTCACATGATCCATCGCTGCTAAAAACGTTTCGTTGCGCTCAAACTCACCTTCGCGAATGGCGATATTGACACGCGTTAAACTTTGATACACAATGCGACCAGCACCGATGTTTAGGTGACCGACTTCCGAGTTCCCCATTTGTCCTTCTGGCAAACCAACCGCTTCGCCGCATGCCGTTAATGTCGCATGTGGATATTCGTTCCAATAACGATCGAAATTTGGTTTTTTCGCCTGCGCCACCGCATTTCCGAACGTTTCCTCCCGAAGTCCAAACCCATCTAAAATAATTAGTGCTACTGGTTGTTTGCTCATTTTCCTGCCTCCACGAGTTGTAAAAACGATTGTGGTTCTAGGCTGGCGCCACCGACTAGTGCGCCGTCAATATGTTCTTGCGCTAAAAACTCTTGAATATTAGACGGCTTCACGCTGCCGCCGTATTGAATGCGCACCGCATCCGCTGCTTGTGGCGAGAATTGGTTGGCGACCACTCGACGGATGTAGCCGCATACGTCGTTAGCATCTTCTGCTGTCGACGATTTTCCTGTTCCGATCGCCCAAATTGGCTCATAGGCGATGACAACTTGCTTTACTTGTTCTTCTGTTAAGCCTTCAAGCGCTTTTTCAACTTGTACACGAACGACTTCATTTGTACGGTTGCTTTCACGCTCTTCTAATGTCTCCCCGCAACAAACGATTGGCACAAGTCCGTGCTTAAATGCCGCAAGCACTTTTTTGTTGACTGTTTCATCTGTTTCCGCAAACATTTCACGACGTTCCGAATGCCCGATGATGACATACTCCACACCGAGATCTTTTAACGCAACGGGGCTAATTTCACCTGTAAATGCCCCTTGATCTTCAAAATGCATGTTTTGCGCACCAATTTTTACATTTGTTCCTTTTGTCGCCTCAACTAAATGCGCTAAAAAGAGGGCTGGTGCACATACAACGGCATCCACTTGCTCGTTGGAAGGAACCTCATGTTTTACTTCTTCCACAAACTGAAGCGCCTCTTTTAACGTTTTATGCATTTTCCAGTTGCCTGCAATAATCGGCTTTCGCATCGCTTTAATCCCCTTTCTTACTTATCGTTTAATGCGACGACACCTGGAAGTTGTTTACCTTCCATAAATTCAAGCGACGCACCGCCACCTGTCGAAATATGATCCATTTTATCCGCAAGTCCAAATTTTTCGACTGCCGCTGCCGAATCGCCGCCACCGATGACCGTGTATGTATCTTTCGCATCAGCAAGCGCTTGAGCAACAGCTTTTGTTCCTTCAGCAAACGCATCCATTTCGAATACGCCCATTGGACCGTTCCAAATAACAAGTTTTGATTTTAAAATGACGTCGCGATACAATTCGCGTGTTTTCGGACCGATGTCAAGTCCTTCCCAATCGCTTGGAATTTCATCGATGTTCACTACTTTTTTGTTTGCATCGTTTGAAAAATCGTCAGCTACGACTGTGTCAACAGGCATGTAGAAATTCACGCCTTTTTCTTTCGCTTTTTCCATGAACGATTTCGCTAATTCAATTTTATCTTCTTCTAATAACGATTTTCCGATTTCATATCCGAGCGCTTTCACAAATGTGTACGCTAATCCGCCACCGATAATTAAATTATCGACTTTGTCTAATAAGTTTTCGATGACGCCAATTTTATCTTTTACTTTCGCCCCACCAATGATTGCTGTAAACGGACGGTCTGGGTTCGATAATGCCTTTCCTAACACTTCAATTTCTTTTTCCATTAAGAATCCAGCTACCGCAGGCAAGTGATGGGCAATACCTTCTGTCGATGCATGCGCACGATGTGCTGCACCAAACGCATCGTTGACATATACATCCGCAAGTTCTGCGAATGCTTTCGCTAATTCTGGATCGTTTTTCTCCTCACCAGGATAGAAACGTACGTTTTCAAGCAATAACACATCGCCTTCATTCATTTCAGCAATCGCAGCTTTCACTGCATCGCCATACGCTTCATCTGTTTTCACGACGCGCTTGCCAAGCAATTCACTTAAACGTTCTGCCACAGCATTTAAGCGCATCTCTTCAACAACTTTTCCTTTCGGACGACCAAGATGGCTCGCTAAAATGACTTTCGCTCCTTGTTCCATTAAATATTGGATCGTTGGGAGCGCGGCGCGAATGCGTGTATCGTCAGTGACGACACCGTTTTGCATTGGCACGTTAAAATCGACGCGGCAAAATACACGTTTCCCTTTCACATCAATGTCACGGACGGTTTTTTTGTTCACGGAAAGGCCTCCTTATTCGTGTGATATATAGAAAGGGAGTGGGGATGAACCCCGCTCCCCTTCTCGGTATGTCCAACTATTTATTATAAACCGTTTTGGGCAAACAATCCAAAAAATTATAAACCTTTTGACGCAATGTATGCAGCAAGGTCCACAACGCGGTGAGAATATCCTGTTTCGTTGTCGTACCATGAAACGACTTTTACCATGTTTCCTTCAATAACCATTGTGGACAGTGCATCGATTGTTGATGAAACAGTCGAACCGTTGTAGTCACGAGAAACTAATGGCTCTTCGCTGTAAGCAAGAATGCCTTTTAATTCACCTTCTGCCGCTGCTTTTAACGCTGCGTTTACTTCTTCCACTGTCACTTCTTTTTCAAGTTCAGCAACAAGGTCAACAACAGATACGTTTGGTGTTGGTACACGCATCGCCATACCATTTAATTTTCCTTTTAATTCAGGCAATACAAGTGCTACTGCTTTTGCCGCACCTGTTGATGTTGGAATGATCGATTCCGCTGCTGCACGCGCACGACGTAAATCTTTATGTGGTAAATCAAGAATTTGTTGGTCGTTTGTGTATGAGTGTACTGTTGTCATCATACCGCGAATGATGCCGAATTTTTCATGTAATACTTTCGCAAATGGCGCTAAGCAGTTTGTTGTACAAGATGCGTTTGAAATGACATGATGGTTTGCTGGATCGTATTTGTCTTCGTTTACGCCCATCACGATTGTAATGTCTTCATTTGTCGCTGGTGCAGAAATGATGACTTTCTTCGCGCCTGCTTCTAAATGTTTCGCTGCGTCTTCGCGTTTTGTGAAGCGTCCTGTTGACTCAACAACGATATCAACGCCAAGTTCGCCCCATCCTAAGTTTGCTGGGTCGCGCTCTGCTTTGACGATAATTTCTTTTCCATCTACAACGATGTTGTTGCCGTTGACAGCCACTTCTGCATCTAATGTGCCATGAACAGAGTCATATTTTAAAAGATGTGCTAACGTTTTTGCATCTGTTAAGTCGTTTACTGCAACGACTTCAATTTCAGGATTTTTTAATGCTGCGCGGAATACGTTACGGCCGATACGACCAAAACCGTTAATACCAATTTTTACTGCCATGTTTTTTTCCTCCTTTGAAATTGTAGGAATGTATTTTAGAGGGATGAATCATCCCGTACTAACTGTTTTGCTGCACCTTCATCTGTAATTAAGATGCACTGATGTGCCTGTTTCATATACGCTTGAATCGCTTTTGCTTTCGAAGCGCCTCCTGCCACTGCAATGACGCAAGGAACGTGGCGCACATCTTCGAGCTGAATGCCAACTGTGTTCACTTTATGAACAACTTCTCCATGTTGATTAAAGTAATAACCAAACGCCTCCGCCACCGCTTCGTTTTGCTCAATTTTTTCCATGTCCTCCGGCGGTGTTTTTCTCCGTTCCGCCATCGTTTTCGCATCGCCAATACCATGAATGACAATCGTCGATGATTTGATTAAGTCGAGCACTTCTTTAATGGCAGGTTCTTCAATGATCGAGTGATACGCTTCAGCACTTAATTGATCAGGTACGTGCAATAAACGATAGTGACCCATCGCTTTTTCAGCCATGCGCGCACAAATCGTATTCGCTTGGTTCGTCACATCTTCCCCAAGCCCACCACGCGCTGGAACAAATAGCACATCCCGATATTTCATATCTGGCGTCATCATTTCAGCAACTGCAGCAAGGGTTGTTCCACCAGTAACTGCAACAATGGCATTCCCTGTGAGTGAATGTTTTATGCGTGAGACACAAGCTCTTCCCATCTCTCTTTTCACCCAAGGCGATTGATCGCTGTCACCTGCAACGACAATGACATCTGCAACAGGAAGCCGTTGTTTTATTTTTCTTTCCAGCTCTTTTAACCCTAACACTTCTCGCATCATATCTTCCAATTGCATGAGCACATCATGTCCATCGGACGTAATACGCATGCCTGCAGCTGTAATATCAAGCAAATTTTGCTCTTTTAAAAACTGCACTTCCGAGCGCAAAACACGTTCGCTAATCCCAAGATTTAATGCGAGCGTTCGGCGCCCGATCGGTTGCATTAACCGAATATGCTGCAAAATTTCATATCGTTTTTGCATAATAGCGAGAAGATCAGGCAACAATTTTCGTTGAACATCAATCCATTGGCGCATGCCTTACTCTTCCTTTTTGCTCACTTTTTTCTCTATCTGGACGTTTAAAGTCCCACTATGACATATTGTGTCCCACTAGGTGTAAAAAAAATTCGCCCCTGCTACAATTCCATTGTAACAGGAAGTGAAACGTTGTTCAACTGCTTCGTTGTTGTTGTAATCGCTTTCTTATGACGTCTTTGTGAATACGACCATATGCAACCATTTCTCCGTCGATTTCGATGACAGGTATCATGAGTTGGTATCGTTCGAGCCACTGCTCGTTTTTATAAATATCGACTTCTTCCCATTCCACCTGTAGCTCACGAAGAATAGCTTTTGCCTCATCACAAAGACAGCAGTTTTCTTTCGAATATACGACGATTTTCATGTTTTGTCCCCTTTACGCATATTGCTTTCGTTTCGAAGCCGGTGGAATACAAAGCTGTTCACGATATTTCGCGACCGTCCGCCGCGCTACACAAATATTGTAGCGCTCCTCGAGTAAATCAGCAATGTTTTGGTCGGAAAGAGGTTTTTGCCCATTTTCTTGCTTAATTAATTCCGCAATTAAACCTTTTACTTTTTCTTGGGATGCATGTTCATCTACACCGCTTGTAAAAAAGCGACGCATGTCAATTAAACCGTGGGGCGTTTGCATATATTTATTTTTCACCGCGCGACTGACAGTCGATTCATGAATGTTTAATGCTGTTGCCACTTCGCGCATCGTAAGTGGCTTCATATGGAGCAAACCTTTTTCAAAATAATCACGTTGTCGATGAATGAACTCACAGGCAATTTGCTCAATCGTTGTTGCTCGCTGCATTAAACAACGTTGGATCCATTGAAACTGTTGACGTTTTTCCTCGATATATTTTTGAACGTGTGGATCATCCGATCGTACTTTCCGTTCATACGATTCATTCCATACAACAGTTGGAATAATTTCTTCATTCATCGTCACATTCCATATGCCATTATCACACGATACGATCACATCTGGTACAATATACGTCATTTGCTCATCATTATACAAACTTCCTGGGCGTGGATGGAGCGTACGAATAAGTTCCCACACCCGCTGTAAGTCCGCTAACTCTACACCTAGTTTCGATTTTATTTCTTTCCATTTTTTATGGACAAACGATTCGAAATACTCCGTCACAATCGTCTCTGCTAGCTCATCCCTTTGTGGAAGACGAATGAGTTGCAAGTATAAACAATGCGGTAAATTTTCTGCCCCTACTCCAGCAGGTTCGAGTGAACGTAAAAGATGAAGTGCTTCACACACAATCGTTTCTTCCAATTGAAGATGGCGAGCCGCTTCTGCAACCGTTGTATGCAAATAACCCGATTCATCGAGCGATGCAATTAAATAATCAAGCGCTTTTTTTTGCTCGTTACATAACCGCATGCCGACGAGTTGGGCGTGCAAATGGGAAGCGAGCGAATGATTAAAAACGCTTACATTTTCAATGTAGCGCATGCTGTCTGTACGCTCATTTCGCTTTCGTTCCTTTAGCTCAATAAATGGATTTTCAAGCGCCTGTTCATGTAAAAGCGATTGAAGCTCTAACGTTGAATATTGCAAAAGTTCGATCGCCTGCACAAGCTCTTTCGTCAGCGCAATTTTCAGCTCTTGCTTTTGCGTTAATTGCATCTCCATCCATGCCATCTCCCTTCATCCTCATTTTATCATCTCTGCAAGGGAGAGACGATAAAAACATATTGGATGTTTTTTCTACTATGCATATGCATCGAAAGCATGTTATCATGCTTATAGAACGAGCGGGCAAGCCTCGCAAAATTCACATGTTCGTCCGGTGCGGCTCACCGGACTTTATTTTTTATACAAAAAAACCCTGCTCGCATAGCAAGCAGGGTGTCGCTAACGCCCTCGGCAGGATAATAACCATATACCTAAAAGTATTGATATTTCAATATTTGAGCCACACGTTCTTTTGTATCGTGCAAAATTTGTGCAAAATTATTTTCGGTTGCTATCCCGTGCAAAAAAGGCGGAGCGATCCGCCTTCTTTTCTTCTTCCATTGTTTTCAAACACCGACCTATACTTCCTCCAACTGAACCTGCTTACAAATAATTTTTAGCAATGGCTCTTTATAATCAAAGGTATAGATATGAAAATGATGAAATACGCTTGAATTTGCTTCTACATTTTCGAAGCGAATAATAGTGAACAAGCTATCAAAATGGATATCATCCCTTGACATTTCTAGTATCTCTTTTTTTAGTTTGTACTCCACAGCCAGGCAATCCTTAAAATGCAACGCTAATATTCTGTTTTCTTCCCTATTCTCCTGTGTATCCCAATAATAGTCGATCATTATAGATAAATCTAACGGATTGTTCCATTTCATATCCGTTATAATACTATCCGTGAAATCAAAATGATCTTTGATTTCACTATAATTGTTGGCGACGATCATTTTATTCACCTACTTTCCAAAATAAAAATGCGTCAAATCTCTTAATTCTTTTCTAGTAGCGTTAGAAGGAAAGTTACCATTTTTGTCAAGATAATTCCCTGACTTATTTTGCACTCTGAAGTAAGGTGTTCCTTCCCCCGGGCTTGCATGAATACGTGCTACCATTCCTGTATTGGGATCTATAAATATAGTGGCCGGGCCACTTTTTCTACCACCGGGTTGCACCTCCTTTTTCCATCCTTGCTTTTCAAGATATTTAATTAATTCGGATGGACTGGTATTTTTAGCAAGTTGTTCAAGGTCGGAATATTTCCCGATTATTTTCCCAAAAGAATTTATTTCACTGAAAAATTGTAAGTCCATCTTTAACAATAGTTTTTCTCCTGTCTTACTTACTGTAGATGAGCATTTTTGTTAACAATGATTACCATACGAAAAAGAGACAAACGGGGTACCCCTTATGCCACGTGGAGCTGTTTTTTCACGGCATCAATGGGAATATTTTGTTTTGCTGCACGATAAATGAACTCCACGAGGCTATGTCCTTTTCTCTTGCGCAGGAGATCGATCCCATCCGAAACATCACTGTTCGACTCGAACATGCTGTACACATACGCAAGTTGCACCACCGCCCAATACCGTTTCACCGCCCGAATGTGGCGAACGCGGTATCCATCCAGCTTCAGTTGATCTTTCGCCTGCCGGAAAAAGCACTCGATCGTCCAACGCTGAGCATAGTAACGCAAGCGGCATTGAAAAACCACATGCTGCGACAATTCTTCATTAAAACAGTCATCATTTCTGTTTTATTGGCTATGGAAACCAAAAAACTTGTCAAAGTTCGTTACTAATTAAGAGACTGCAATAGTCGCCAAATTTTATCCAACTCTTCAATATCATCGGAATGCCATTTCCTCGATTTTAACTCTATCAAGAGTTTTTCAGTAGCATTTAAAATGGATTGTTGTAATTGTGCTACTTGACATAAACACGTGAAGACAATTTGTTGAGAATCACTTTTATTCCTTACAAATTCCAATCCGATCGTGTGCTCTGAAATTTTCTTTCCCTTCATAAACCAAGGTCCATCCATAAAGTCGAATTCATACACTGTCCCAATTCTATCATTTTTAATATTCATAATGTTTTTTTGCCACCATCCTAGAATCACCACCACAAAATCATTCCAGCCTTCTTCGGGAAAAAAGAAATCACCAATCTTTAGATAAATTTCACCTATAACATTTCTACTAGTGTTCATGAATATTGAATTTGTATTTACTACAACTTCAATGTCTTTTAACAACATAATCACCCTTTCTAAAATTTAGGATAAGCAGTCTCTATGATTTTTGTCTTCAGATTGACCCACATTTCTATTTTCATTCCTCCCCCATATCCTTCAATTTTCACCCTATCGCCTTGAGATTTTAACTTTTTCCCGTTTTTATAAGCCTCTATAATTGCCTTTTCTATTTGTTTAGTAGTCATATTTTCAGGAAACAAATCTTTCTTTCCGCTTTGTTTTGCCCGATTTCCCGATTTAATATGACCTGATAAGATATGCTCCATATCTATGCTTATAGTTTTGTATGAGGGAAGATTTATTGGTTTTGTTTTCGAAATCTCACTTAGGAATTTTTGATCAAACTTAACTTCGATTTTACTTCCTAGCTTAGCTAATTTTATTTCACCGTTGACTATCTTTCCACCAGGAATAAAACTTAAAGCTGCAATAACTTTATCAATTGTATTAGCGTTGGGATCCAATAAAGTTTTAATATCATCCCCAATGATAAAATCAAATCCTAGTTTAGCGATTTCCTTTAAAGATTTTACCACTTCTCCCCACGTAGAATCTTTAGAATGAACCTTATTTTCCAATGCTTTATACTTATTCTGAATAATCGTTTTTTGATTATAATAATTTTTTTGCTGTATGTCCTGCTCAATAGCATGATAAGTGCTTTTTCCCGCCAAGCCATCCGCTGTCAACCCATGGGCCTTTTGAAACCTTTTCACTGCTTCTGCTGTTTGTTTACCGTAAATACCATCAATAGCCCCAACGTTATACCCCAATCGTTGAAGCTTAGTCTGTAAATCTTTTACCGCTTGTCCCCGATTTCCTTCCCTAAGTGTCTGACCTGTCCAATGATCATTACTGATCGATGAGTTTGATTGTGATGTTGTCGTTTCTGTTCTAACATACTTTTGTAGAGCTTGGTACGTTTGCTTTCCTGCAATACCATCAGCTGTAATTCCCACCTTCTTCTGAAATTCCTTCACAGCCTTCTCTGTATTTGCTCCGTAAACTCCATCAATCCCCCCAGGGTTAAATTCGGCTCTGTAAAGCCAAGATTGCAATGTCTTCACATAATCATTTCTATCACCTCTTTTTAGCGTTTGCCCATTCCATAAATTATTTGCAAAGTTAGATGGATAAGTGACTCTACCAACACTATCCACAACGTACATTTTTGATCCTCCTAGTTATTTTTTGTTTATTATCATATCAGACAACCATCATGGAAAATGTCGAAACATGTCGTAAAAAACAAAAAATCCCCTGCCGAGTAGCAGGGGAATCATACAATAATCGTCGGGTATCCTTTTTTCTTCAATTCTTCTGCCAGTCGTTCCGCGTTTTTTCGGTCACTGAACGACCCGACTTGCACGCGGTATAACTTTCCGTCAGACACTTTTTGTTGTGGTTTCGGCTCCGGTTGTAGCTTTGTTTTTTGCGGCAATCCTAAGAATTTCGCAACACCTCGCGCGTGTGCTTCGCCAACTGCCTTTAGGAATGCCTCGTTTTTCAAGTATTTTGCGTCGTTGCTGTCGATGAATAAGTTTTCGGTCAAAACGGCTGGCATTTTTGTTTCGCGTAACACAGCGTAATTAGCCCGTTTCTTGCCTCGGTCTGTGATATTTCCGAACTGACGCATAGCCGCTAGAATTTCGCCATGCAACACGTTTTGCAAAGCGACCGTTTGGGAAGAAACGCCGCCGTTGTAGACATACGTTTCAAACCCTGTGCCCTTGCCAGCGTTAATGTGAACACTAACAAATACATCCGCGCCCCACTTGTTCGCCATGTCTGCGCGTTGGTCAAGAGTAAGGGATTGATCGCCTTCGCGGCTAACCCGTTGTGTAAACCCTTCGTAATGAGCCGCTAAATAATCGGTCGCATACTCCACGATTTTATGCGTCAAAACCTTTTCTTGCAATCCGTTTGCTACCGCACCAGGATCGTTGCCCCCGTGTCCTTTGTCCAAGAAGATTTTTTTCATCATCTTTGGCGAGGAGACCCCGACTTCTAAGCGAGAGCGAAAGTCGGGGAGGAATCGCCCTTCCTCCTTTCTTTTGTATATGATA
>NZ_FOJQ01000110.1 GCF_900111795.1 Anoxybacillus pushchinoensis
AGGAAGGGCGATTCCTCCCCGACTTTCGCTCTCGCTTAGAAGTCGGAGTCTCCTCGCCAAAGATGATGAAGCATATGAGTTTTACCATGATGAAATAGACGAGTTGCTTATTCCTGCCAAATATGTGAAGAAGCTGCCGAATCCGCTGTTGTTGGAAGCGCTCATGTATGTCGAATGGGTTTAAGCGGGAAGTCGACACGTCAATTAAATATTGGTAAAAAAATACATGAAACAAAGTGAATTTTCATGTTATAGTGTACAGTTAAATGGTATAATATGTTTAAGAAGTTCCATTTTATATTGAAAGGAGCGGAAAGGTATGGATTTTGTGAGAGTAATAAAAAACAGCAATGATTTGGAAAAATTCATAGACATACCTAAAGGATTAAAAAATAGGAAAGTAGAAGTCATTATCCTTCCCTATACAGATAAAGAAGATGTAGAACAAGTGGAAAAAAAGAGCTTGAGGGGAGCTCTGTCAAAATATAAAAACGAGGTTTTGCGAGCTCAAGAAAGCGATGCTTGGTCTAAAGCCGTGGTGGATAAATATGAAAATCGTTGATGCAAACATTATCCTAAGATATCTGCTTAATGATCATGATGATTTATCAGCGAAAGCCGCAACGATTATTGAAAATAACAAAGTGTTATTGCCGAATGAGGTAGTAGTTGAGGTCGTTTATGTTCTTGAAAAAGTGTACAGAGTAAAAAATGACGAGATATGCGATACTCTTTTAGAACTGTTTAAATACGATAATATCGACGTGAATGATATTGAAATATTAGAAGAAGCGCTCATTCTGTTTGGAAAAAGACGGCTGGACTTTGTCGATACCCTTTTATGCGCCTATAATAAAGTGAAGGGATACCAGGTATATACTTTTGATAAAAAGCTAAACAAGGTACTTGAGGAATAGGCATCATTTGTTGGCACGGTGCCTGTCACGCCCCGAATTTATCGTCCGGTTGAAGGACAACCGATAAGAATGGAAATAATTGCGATAGGCCCTCATGATAGAGAAAAGGCATATCGAATGGCTGCGGAACGTTTACAAAAATTCTTCATGGAAATGGGATAGGGTTCCAGTCACCTGTCGAAGTCGCAATGTAGAAGTAGAGGTTTAAAGCATTCATTTATTCGGGTGCTCTTTTAAATTGAAGCGATTTGCGAATAAACAACGTATTTTTGGATTTTTTGAAGGAAATAATTCATTTTCATAGGAAATTAGCGATATATTGATTAAATTAAATGAATTTTGTGGTATAATCTCTTTAAACCTGAATCCGTGATGGATTGACATCGACTTTGACTTTTTTGCTGGTTTTATGGATGCGTGATCCACCATTCCCTTTTTATGTTTAAAACAGA
>NZ_FOJQ01000055.1 GCF_900111795.1 Anoxybacillus pushchinoensis
ACCCTCTCAGGTCGGCTACGCATCGTCGCCTTGGTGAGCCGTTACCTCACCAACTAGCTAATGCGCCGCGGGCCCATCCTGTAGCGGCAGCTTGCGCCGCCTTTCAACGAAACGTCATGCGACATTTCGTGTTATCCGGTATTAGCACCGATTTCTCGGTGTTATCCCCGTCTACAGGGCAGGTTGCCCACGTGTTACTCACCCGTCCGCCGCTAACGATTCAAAAGCAAGCTTTCGAATCGTCCGCTCGACTTGCATGTATTAGGCACGCCGCCAGCGTTCGTCCTGAGCCAGGATCAAACTCTCCATAGAAAGTTTATCTCTAGCTTTTACGCTGCTGTTTTGTTCAGTTTTCAAGGAACATTAAGGACATATTTTATAATACTATAACGTGATCTACTTGTCAATACTTTTTTCGACTTCAACAACGACGTTTATTAATATACCATGAATACTTATATTCGTCAACAAAAAAATAAACGGATATGTCCGTTTATGAAATGACATATTGTTGAATAAAAATGAGCGCTACGATACCGGGAATGCCTAAAAAGCCAGTAACAGTTACTGTAAACAAATTGATTGGTAAATGAATACCAGCTGCATCTCCAGCAATATTAATTAAAAAAATGAATAAAGCTCCGATTACGACACGAGCAATTCCTTCTCCGACCAGTCGAGTCAAACGTACCGGAATACCGACAAGCAAAATGATGACAATAAGACTAACGATTGACACGACGACGACCGTTTCATTCATATATCCCTCTCCTTCAACCTTTTTATTTTCAAATATATGTCTACCTTCTTTCTGTATGACAAGCCTAAACAAAATAGGGAAGGAATTATCCCTTCCCAATTGATACTTTTCGCTTTTTCGCTTCTCGAAGGAGAAATAAATATTTTGCTTCAGCAATTTTTAAATCACATATGATTTTGTCTGAAGGCTCAACGCTTTTGTCTATTAATTGCTTCTTGCCCATCCATTCATCTCGATAACGTTGTAACCTTTCAATAAGTTGGTCGTTAAATTGTTTGCGTAGCCACCCTTTTCGTTTCCAAAACACTACAATTCCCTTCTTCCTTCAAGAGCTTTAGATAGCGTCACTTCATCAGCATATTCTAAATCCCCGCCAACCGGCAATCCATGAGCGATGCGAGTAATTTTCACACCTGTCGGCTTCAACAAGCGTGAAATATACATAGCCGTTGCTTCTCCTTCAATGTTCGGATTCGTCGCTAAAATCACTTCTTGAACGGTCTCATCTTGAAGACGTCTGAGCAACTCGGCAATTTTAATATCTTCAGGACCAATCCCTTCCATAGGGGAAATTGCTCCATGTAATACATGATAAAGTCCGTTATATTCCTTCATTTTCTCCATAGCAATAACATCTTTCGGATCTTGAACAACACAAATAATCGAACGATCACGCTTCGTATCTTCACAAATATAGCAAGGATCTTTATCAGTAATATGACCGCACGAAGAACAATATGTTAAGTTTCTCTTTGCGTTGACGAGCGCTTTCGCGAAGTCTAATACGACATCTTCCTTCATATTTAAGACAAAAAACGCCAGACGGACGGCCGTCTTCGGTCCGATGCCTGGCAACTTCATAAAGCTGTCGATTAATTTCGATATCGGCTCTGGGTAGTACATGTTAGCCTCCTAGAATAACCCCGGTATGTTCAGTCCTTTTGTAAACTGTCCCATCGTTTCCGCTGTCAACTCATCTACCTTCTTTAACGCATCATTTGTTGCAGCGAGCACTAAATCTTGCAACATGTCGATATCTTCTGGATCCACGACTTCTTCCTTAATTTTTACTTCTAAAATTTGTTTATGGCCATTAGCGACGACGGTAACCATTCCGCCCCCTGCCGTACCCTCAACTGTTTTTTCCGCTAACTCTGCTTGCGCTTTCTCCATATCCTTCTGCATTTTTTGCATTTGCTTCATCATTTTTTGCATATTTCCCATTCCACGCATCATTTCCATCATTCCTCCATTACTCTTTAATTTCAATTAGATGTTCACCAAACAACTTTTTCGCTTCCGCAATAAACGGATCTTCCTGTCCATGATGCTCCTCATCATTCGTTTGTTGACGAATGAACTGCTCGCGAATTTGAACCCATTCACTTTCTGGAACAGGAATCGTATCGAGCTTTTTCCCTGTTAAGTCGAACAGTACTTGCTCTAAATTATCTTTAACATAGTTACTGTTATCAGCAACCATTTTACAATGAATTTCATATTTAAATTTTAACACAAAAGCCGTGCTACTTGCTGCTACAGGCTCACTTTCTTGCAATAACGCTGCATGCGATACTTTATTTTGTTTTTTCAATAAATCGAGCACATGTGTCCAATTTCCTTTGACGAGAGACAAATGCTGATGTGTTGCTTGGCGAAGCACTTCATGAATACGTCCTATCGGTACTTTATAATCTGTTCGAATATTTTTCACCGTTCTTTTCACTTGCTCGTTCGCTTCTGCAACAACGGGCTTCGCACCCATTTCCTTTAGTTTCGCCAACTGTTCTTCAAGTTGTTTCACCTTTTCCTCTAGTGAAGATGAAATTGAAGCTTGTACCGCACGCTCCTCTTCATAACAAAGCTTCACGATTGCCACTTCCATATGGACACGTGGATGGTTTGTCAGGCGCATGTCGTGTTGGCTCTTACTCAATAAATCGATCGCTTCGTATATAAGTGACGTCGGAATCATATTTGCAAGCTCGCGAAATCGCTCATCGACGAGCACGCGATGTGTAGTATCTTCTAGCTGTGGCGCTGCTTTATATAAAAGCATATCCCGATAGTAGTAGATTAAATCTTCGACAAGGCGGTTCGGATCTTTCCCTTGCTCCATGAAATGTTGGAAAATACGCAACGCCTCCACAGTTTTCTTTTCATATATCGCACAAATGAGTTCTGCAATTTTCCGCTGTGAAACCGCACCTGTAACCGCTAACACATCCTCGAGCAATACACGATCATCGCTAAAAGAGATAGCTTGATCGAGCAAGCTTAGGGCATCGCGCATTCCACCATCAGCAGCGCGCGCAATAGCAAACAGCGCCTCCTCCTCCACATCGATACTTTCTTCAGCAACAACCGTTTTCAGCCGGGAGACAATGTCCTTCAACTCAATGCGCCGAAAATCAAATCGCTGGCATCGCGAAACGATTGTTAATGGAATTTTGTGAGGCTCTGTTGTCGCTAAAACGAAAATGACATGCTTCGGAGGTTCTTCTAATGTTTTTAACAAAGCGTTAAACGCCCCAATAGACAACATATGCACTTCATCAATAATATACACTTTATAAGGCGCTGAGGTCGGGGCGAATTTCACTTTCTCACGAATATCACGGATTTCATCTACCCCGTTATTTGATGCGGCGTCAATCTCTAACACATCAGAAATGGAACCGTTCGTAATGCCTAAACAAGTCGGACATTCGTTGCATGGCTCTGCCGTTGGACGATGCTCGCAGTTGATCGCTTTAGCGAAAATTTTAGCTATACTCGTTTTTCCAGTTCCACGCGGACCTGAAAATAAGTAGGCGTGGGAGATTTTTTGTTGAAGCAGGGCATTTTGCAACGTTTTTGTAACGTGTTCCTGACCGACAACATCTTTAAAGCTTTGCGGTCGGAAAACACGATATAAAGCTTTATAACCCACGAAATTGCCCTCCTCTTTGCTCATATCTTGTTCATTATACCATTAAAAATCATATGAAAAAAGCACTTGCCAACCACGCAAGTGCTTTTCATCCGCTTTATGTAAATTGCCGTGCACCCTCTGTCGACTAGCTGCCATAAACGTTACTAGAGCAGTTAGCTCGGTTCAGGCGCCCCTGCGGCACATGGGATAGTCCGCTTACTGCTGCTTCCTTCCGGACCTGACAGGGTTCACGGATTCCCATTGCGCAGGACCCAAACGTCAACACCACTTACTCTAGGCAGACTCTACAGCAAACTAGCCTAAAGAGGGAATTCAGCCTCGCTAGAGCGGATTGCGAGTACAGGGCACCGCTACCTCCCCGCTTAGCACGGCAATGCGTTATCGCTAACGCAAGTATAAGTATATCTCTTTTTTATACAAATTGCAACGACTACACCATGGAATTTAATTGGAAGAACAACTATTTTTTTCTCTTTTTTTGCTGACGCAAGCGCCGGAAAAACTGACTTAATAACTCACCGCATTGCTCAGCTAACACTCCACTGACAACTTCCACTTGGTGGTTAAAACGCGGCTCGTGCAATAAATTCATTAACGTTCCTGCACACCCCCCTTTTGGATCATTTGCCCCAAACACGACCCGTTTAATACGCGAAAGAACAATGGCACCAGCGCACATCGCACAAGGTTCTAACGTTACATACAACGTCGTTTGTTCGAGTCGCCACGTACCTAGTTTTCGACATGCTTCATCAATAGCTAAAATCTCTGCATGAGCAATGGATCGTTGATCTCGTTCACGCAAATTGTGAGCTCGCGCAATTACCTCATCATTATATACAAGGACAGCACCGATTGGCACCTCTCCTATTTCCTCTGCCCTTTTTGCTTCTTCAAGCGCTAAACGCATATAATGCTCATCATTTCTCATCTTTAAAACTCCCGTACTTTTTTATCATCATAGAGTATACCAAAATAAAAACGCAACATACAGACCGATCATTTTATGCTAAAATAAATTTTGTCTGTCTACACGGACGGTTTCACCCGAAGGAGGTTACACAATGTTCCGCGTGCCCTTTATTACTGTTGAAGGTCCAATTGGTGTTGGAAAAACATCTTTAGCAAAGATCATTTCAACCTATTTCCAATATGAATTGTTAAAAGAAATTGTTGACGAGAACCCTTTTTTAGGTAAATTTTATAAAAACATCGAAGAATGGAGTTTCCAAACGGAGATGTTTTTTCTATGTAATCGTTATAAACAGCTCGAAGATGTCGAGAAAAAGTTTTTAAACAATGGGAAACCGGTTGTAGCTGACTACCATATTTTCAAAAACTTAATCTTTGCAAAACAAACATTAAAGGGAAAACAATACGAAAAGTATGTGCAAATTTATGACATTTTAACAAACGATATGCCAAAACCAAACGTCGTAATTTATTTACATGCTTCGTTACACACGTTACTCGAGCGCATCGCTATGCGTGGTCGTGAATTTGAAAAAAACATTGATCCTGCCTATTTACAACAACTATCCCATGCTTATGAACAAGCGATGGAACAATTTGAACGAGCCCATCCACACATTCCTGTATTGCGATTTAACGGAGATGCACTCGATTTCGTTCATCGTGACCAAGATCGATTTTACATTTTAAATGAATTGCAATCTGTTCTTAAAAGGAGCTTAGAACAATGAATTTACGAGAAAAATATCATATCCCAAGCGATGCTGTAATTACCATTGCTGGAACAGTTGGCGTAGGAAAATCAACAATGACAAAGGCGTTAGCTGATGCACTTCAGTTTCGCACCTCATTTGAAAAGGTGGACACAAATCCATATTTAGATAAGTTTTATGCCGATTTTAAACGTTGGAGTTTCCATCTCCAAATTTATTTTCTAGCTGAGCGATTTAAAGAGCAAAAGCGTATTTTCGAGTACGGAGGAGGATTTGTCCAAGATCGTTCGATTTACGAAGATACCGGCATTTTTGCAAAGATGCATTTTGAAAAAGGAACAATGTCAAAAGTCGATTATGAAACATATACAAGTTTATTTGAAGCGATGGTCATGACACCGTATTTTCCTCACCCTGATTTACTGATTTATTTAGAAGGAAGCTTCGAAGAAATTATTAAACGTATTCGTGAACGTGGTCGCCCAATGGAACAACAAACACCAATTGAATATTGGAAAGAGATGTATGAAAGATATGAGAGATGGATTAACAGCTTTAACGCATGTCCTGTTTTGCGAATTAACATTAACGAATACGATATTATTCGTGATGCTGAATCTATTGAACCGATTGTCGCAAAGATTGGATACATGATCGAACAGTACCGGAAGTTGAAAAAATAAGGATGTCCCGACCGTTTTGGGACATCCTTTCTTTTTCTGTATAAAACAAAAATTCGTTACAATATGTAACGAATTGTTCGATAAACAATCTCCATTTTATGCGCCGTGGGTCGTGAACATTCGAATGATGGCGGAGGAGGAGGGATTCGAACCCCCGCGCGCCTTTCGACGCCTCTCGGTTTTCAAGACCGACCCCTTCAGCCAGACTTGGGTACTCCTCCGTATCGGCATGTACTAAATTATCATAAACCTTATAGCATGTCAACACTTTTTATAAAAAAAGGGGAGTACGTTCTCCCCTTATGAAATGACGTCTTTTCCTCCCATGTACGGACGAAGAACTTCTGGAATGACAACTGTTCCGTCTTCTTGTTGGTAATTCTCCAAAATCGCTGCGACCGTCCGACCAATAGCTAAACCAGATCCATTTAATGTATGCACATGTTCTGGCTTCGCCTTCGGATCGCGACGGAAACGAATATTCGCACGACGAGCTTGGAACGCTTCAAAATTACTGCAAGAAGAAATTTCACGATACGTACTGTAACTTGGAAGCCATACTTCAATATCATATTTTTTTGCAGCAGTAAAACCTAAGTCAGCTGTACACATACTCATCACACGATACGGCAAGCCTAACAGTTGTAAAACACGTTCTGCATCGTGCGTTAACTTTTCCAGTTCTTCATAAGAATCTTCTGGTTTTACAAATTTTACAAGTTCTACTTTGTTGAATTGATGCTGACGAATTAATCCACGTGTATCCCTTCCAGCTGATCCTGCTTCTGAACGGAAGCATGCACTATACGCCACATACTTAATCGGTAAATCGTCTACTGATAAAATTTCATCACGATGTAAATTAGTTACAGGAACTTCCGCTGTCGGAATTAAAAAGTAGTCTTCGCTCTCAATGCGAAACGCATCCTCTTCAAATTTCGGAAGTTGTCCTGTTCCCGTCATGCTTGCACGGTTGACAATGTACGGAGGAAGAACTTCTTCATAACCATGTTGTTCAACGTGCAAATCTAACATAAAGTTAATTAACGCACGTTCTAAACGCGCCCCAAGACCTTTATAAAACACAAATCGACTCCCTGTAACCTTCGCCGCCCGTTCAAAATCTAAAATGCCGAGTTGATCCGCAATTTCCCAATGCGGTTTCGGTTCAAAAGAAAAGGAGCGCGGCTCACCCCACTTGCGAATTTCCACATTGTCGTCTTCTGATTCGCCAATCGGAACAGATTCATGCGGAACGTTCGGAATCGATAAAAGCAATGCCTCGAGTTGTTGTTCCACCTCACGCAATTCATCATCAAGCACTTTAATTCGTTCGCCAACTTGGCGCATTTCGGCAATAAGATGATCCGCATCTTTTTTCTCGCGCTTTAACATCGCAATTTGTTGCGATACATCATTGCGCTTATTTTTCAGTTCCTCCGCTTGCGCAATTAACTCGCGACGACGGCGGTCGAGCTGCTCAAATTGTTCGAAATCAGCTAAATCTTCACCACGATGTTGAAGTTTTTGTTTTACTTCTTCAAAATTAGCACGCAAAAATTTTAAGTCTAACATCGTCATTCCTCCTCTATTTTGTTTAGTAAACAAAAAACTCCCGTCCCAAAAGAAAGGGACGAGAGCATTCCCGCGTTGCCACCCTAGTTGAAGACATGCGTCTCCCACTCGAGAAAGGTAACGGTTCTCACCGGAAATGCTTACTAACTTCACGTGTTCAGCATTTCGCTCCAGGATGGATTCACAAGTCATTCCTGCCGATTCGCACCAACCATCGGCTCTCTGGAAGGAAGAGGGCTTGCTACTAGTTCCTATCATCGCTTTTTCGTTATATCATTTTCTTGGAAATAATGTACTATAAGTTTAAACAAAATGCAACCCGTTTATACTTTTGTCTCCTTCACCATGTTGATAAAATATTGCGTCATGCGATGATCATCTGTTAATTCCGGATGGAACGAACAACCTAAAAACTGTCCTTGTCTTGCCGCGACAATCCGATCTTCGTATGTCGCAAGTACATCTACATCGCTTCCTACAGACACAATGTGCGGAGCTCGAATAAACACGCCAATAAAGTCATCTGCGACTCCTTTAATAGATAAAGATGCTTCAAAGCTTTCACGCTGGCGACCGAACGAGTTGCGTTCGACTGTAATGTCCATTAAGCCAAGATGCGCTTCATCATAACCAACAATTTTTTTAGCTAAAATGATCAAGCCTGCGCACGTTCCAAACATCGGCTTTCCGTCGCGGGCAAATTGTTTAAGTGGTTCAATAAACCCGTATTTATCCATGAGCCGACGCATTGTCGTGCTTTCTCCACCAGGAATGATGAGGCCATCAATATGTGCTAACTGTTCCGTCTTTTTAATAACGACAGCTTCTGCGTCACAAGCCTCAATCGAACGCACATGTTCACGTACGGCCCCTTGCAATCCTAATACTCCTATTTTCACCATATTCATTGCTCCTTTACATTACCATCCGCGTTCTTGCATCCGTTGTTCAGGAAGCAACGAAGAAATATCAATACCTTTCATTGCTCCACCTAATCCTTTTGATAAGTGGGCAATTAATTCGTAATCTTCATAATGAGTTGTCGCCTCTACGATAGCGCGGGCATATTTTTCAGGGTTTTCTGATTTGAAAATACCAGAACCAACAAATACACCATCAGCACCTAAGTGCATCATCAACGCCGCATCCGCTGGTGTCGCAACACCACCTGCTGCAAAATTAACGACAGGAAGGCGACCGAGACGTTTGATTTCCAATAATACTTCAAACGGAGCACCTAAATTTTTCGCTTCTGTCATTAATTCGTCTTCGCTCATGCTGACGACTTTACGCACTTGAGCGTTTACTTTACGCATATGGCGAACCGCCTCGACGATGTTTCCTGTTCCAGGTTCACCTTTTGTGCGAAGCATGGATGCACCTTCAGCAATACGACGAGCTGCTTCACCTAAATCACGGCAACCACATACGAACGGCACAGTAAATTGACGTTTATCAATATGAAATTCTTCGTCTGCTGGCGTTAATACTTCACTCTCATCAATGTAGTCTACGCCGAGCGCCTCTAATACGCGCGCTTCCACATAGTGACCGATACGCGCTTTCGCCATTACCGGAATAGATACTGCTTTCATCACTTCTTCAATAACTGTCGGATCAGCCATACGTGCAACGCCACCTGCTGCACGAATATCGGCTGGAACTCGTTCGAGTGCCATAACAGCTACTGCACCTGCTGCTTCTGCGATTTTCGCTTGTTCTGCGTTAACAACGTCCATAATGACGCCACCTTTTTGCATTTCAGCCATTCCGCGTTTTACACGTTCTGTACCTGTAATCGCCACCGTTCATTCCTCCCATTATGTATATCGTTATTGAGATATTGTACTGAAAAATAAACTACCCGACAACTACTCGTCACTTCAGTACACTATCCATATTCTAGCATACGTTTTTACTAGGTAAAAGTGTAGAAACACTAGCTACATTTTTTTATTTTAACTCAATTTTTCAAAAAATCACAATAAAAATTTTAAAGCCCTCTAAAAAGAGAGCTTTAAAACAATCCTTTAATCGCATTGGCAGCACCATTCCAAATATCACCGAACAACTCACCAATCGCCCGCATTGCTAGGACGAATCCGTTCGCTTTCTCTACCGCCTGTTTTGTCACGATATCGACTTGTACAGCCTTTTCTCCTTCTTTCGTTAAATAGCCGTAGTCTGTGCCTTCGTATTTTACATACATATATCCTACTTTTTGACCCTTTTTCACAGGAGCCGTTAACGTTTCTTTTTCAATCACGACAACAGGTTTATATTTTTTTTCTTCCCCTCGCTTCATAACAAGCGTCAATGGTTGTTTTGTTGCAAGCGCAACTTGTTTTTCCTTACCTTTCTTTACTGCTACTGTTTCATGTTTTTTTGTGATGTATCCTTTTGGATACAATTGTTGCACCGTATAGTTGCTAAACGCGTAGTCTAACATTTTTCTCGTTTCTTGAAAACGAGACATACGCGTCCCTTTGCCATTCGTTTTCGCATTCATAACAACAGTGATAAATCGCATACCGTTGCGCTCCGCTGTGCCTGTAAAGCAATATCCTGCAAATTCTGTATACCCGGTTTTAATACCATCTATCCCCTCATATGCTGCAACGAGCCCCGGAAGCATCCAGTTCCAGTTATCCATCCTAATCTGATCATCTGTCCCTTCCCTGAAAAATTTGCGTGGAATACTTGCTGTGTCTAATATTTCAGGGAATTGATGATATAAATAATAAGCTAATGTTGCTACATCACGGGCGGACATGACATTCTCTTCGTTATCCCCTGTACCATCAGGGTGTAATCCGTCTAGGTCCTTATTATTTAACCCCGTTGAGTTAACAAACTTGTAATCTTTCAGCCCTAGTTGTTTTGCTTTTTCATTCATCATCTTAACAAAATTCGTTTCTGAACCACCAACGATTTCCGCGATAGCAACTGTCGCTCCATTAGCGGAGTAGATAGCCATCGCTTCATACAACTCACGCACCGTATATTTTCCGTCCCTTCTCAACGGCACATTCGATAAATTGCGCTTTTGAGAAAGTTGATATACGTATTCACTGACCGCATACTCTTGATCCCACTTGACGCGTCCTTCATGAATTGCTTCTATCAACAAGTATTCTGTCATCATTTTCGTCATACTAGCAATTCCTAAAACGGCGTCAATGTTTTTTTGATATAAAATTTTCCCGGTTTCTGCTTCAACTAAAATAGCGGCATCCGCTTCAATATTCAGCATATCTTCTTCCGCTTTTGTATTTTGCGGTAAAGTCCCCATAAACAAAAACATTGCTACGATAGAAATGATGAAGCGCTTGTACCATATTTTCACGTCCAAAACCTCCAACTCTATTTTACACAATCGTTATTTTAACATACTCTTGTAAAAAAAAATAGACAGAGGAATCTTCCACCCCTGTCTATATGCACGCACTTGCTTCTTTAACTACATGAGCGAGTAGTTTGGCGCTTCTTTTGTAATTTGTACATCATGCGGATGGCTTTCCCTTAATCCCGCTCCAGTCATGCGTACAAATTGAGTTTTTTCTCTCAATTCTTCTAAGTTTTTCGTTCCGCAATACCCCATTCCTGAGCGCAACCCGCCAACTAGCTGATAAATCGTATCAGCAAGTGGCCCTTTATACGGTACTCGCCCTTCGATACCTTCTGGGACAAATTTTTTATTATCTTCTTGGAAGTAACGATCCTTGCTTCCTTTTTCCATCGCCCCGACAGATCCCATACCACGATAAACTTTAAACCGTCTACCTTGATAAATTTCTGTTTCCCCTGGGCTTTCAGAAACACCTGCAAGCAAGCTACCAAGCATCACTGCATGCCCTCCAGCTGCTAAAGCTTTTACGATGTCACCAGAATATTTAATTCCTCCATCAGCAATAATTGGAACACCGTATTTTCTCGCTTCCGTTGCACAGTCATAAATAGCCGTAATTTGTGGGACGCCGACACCTGCCACAACACGTGTCGTACAGATCGATCCTGGACCAATACCGACTTTAATAATGTTTGCCCCTGCTTCAATCAAATCTCGTGTCGCCTCAGCTGTCGCGACATTTCCGGCAACAATATTTAATGTCGGATATGTGTCGCGAATTTTCCTTACTGTTTCAAGCACCCCTTTAGAATGTCCATGAGCCGTATCGACTACAATGACGTCAACATTTGCTTCCACAAGCTTTTTCACTCGCAACATCGTATCCGAGGTAACCCCGACAGCTGCCCCGACAAGAAGACGCCCTTTCTCATCTTTTGCTGCATTCGGAAATTCAATAACCTTTTCGATATCTTTAATCGTAATAAGTCCTTTCAACACACCTCGATCATCAACGAGAGGGAGTTTTTCAATTTTGTATTTTTGTAAAATTTTTTCCGCTTCTTCCAACGTTGTACCGACAGGGGCAGTAATTAAGTTTTCTTTCGTCATGACATCAGAAATTTTCATGGAGTAGTCTTGAATAAAGCGTAAGTCACGGTTCGTAATAATGCCGACAAGCTTTTGTTCTTCGGCATTATTGACGATCGGAACACCCGAAATCCGATATTTGCCCATCAAATGCTCCGCATCATATACTTGATGTTCAGGAGTTAAAAAGAAAGGATCCGTAATTACACCGCTTTCTGAACGTTTTACTTTATCGACTTGTTCAGCTTGTTGTTCAATCGACATGTTTTTATGGATAATGCCTAATCCACCTTGACGTGCCATCGCAATCGCCATTTCAGCTTCTGTTACTGTATCCATCCCTGCACTAATGATTGGGATATTAAGCTTTAGGGTTGGGCTTAGTTCAACGCTTAAATCAACATCTCGAGGCAACACTTCTGATTTAGATGGGATTAAAAGGACGTCATCAAATGTCAATCCTTCTTTCGCAAATTTTGTTTCCCACATTGTTTTTCCCCCTCACTTTGGAAATATTAATTAGTAGAGTATCAACTTCGCTTTTTTCTGTCAAGAAAACATAAAAATGTTAGATAATTCGATCAATTATAAAAGGAGAGTGTACAATGTGGGAAATATTTTATTCATCAAATTTTGTACATCAGTTTTTACTCGAGCGTTACAAGCGAGCAGGCCGAGAGGATGCTGAAAGGAAAAGCTATGACAATTGTTATCCTTTCATGTACTACTTACAACACGGAAAAAAATTTTATGACAATGCACACGAAGCACCGCTATCCATTAAACCCGTTTTATTATTTTATGGAAATGTTCAACTTCTTAAAGCATGTCTATTAACAATCCAAGCCGACTATCCAGAATCATCATCCGTTCTAGCACACGGAGTATCGACGAGGAAGAGAAAAAAGCAAAACTATGATTTTTTCAAAGACGAAGTAAAAATTCAAAAATACGGGTTGTTTACTTATTTTTCTGAAAAAATGTTTCATGTGAAACACGCCTATGGGGAAAAATTTTGTATGAGAGGGCTTTTAGAACATGTAGAGGAATTACAACCTTTATTTCAACTGTATTTTAAACATAAAGCTGAACGCGACAAACATCATATTCATAAAGTCTCCGCTCACTACTTGTTGCTTTATAATTTAAGTATGATTTGTCGCTATGAAACGGAATGGTGGTATGATCTCCTTCAGAGTTATTCGAATGATGCGTATCCTTTTATTGTACAATTTTTAGAAGCAACTGAACGAAAAATACCATCCTTCTTATATCATTATTTGTTACATAATGAAAAAGACCAAGACTAAATTTGTCTTGGTCTTTCCTTGCCCGGCAACGTCCTACTCTCGCAGGCGGTGTCCCGCCAACTACCATCGGCGCTGGAGAGCTTAACTTCCGTGTTCGGGATGGGAACGGGTGTGACCTCTCCGCCATCGTCACCGAGCAATCATATAGAAGGATGATTCCTTCAAAACTAGATAACAGGT
>NZ_FOJQ01000054.1 GCF_900111795.1 Anoxybacillus pushchinoensis
CTAGATAGATATGGCTTCCCAAGAGGTTATCTTGCAAGACAAAAATTCTTCTTTGGTTTTCAAACAGGGGACATGGTTAAGGCTGTTGTCCCAAGAGGGAAATATCAAGGCGTTTGGTTTGGCGAAGTCGCATGTAGAAAGACTGGAAGTTTCGATATTAAAGGCAAGGACGGAAAGCGTATCGCACAAGGAATAAATTATAGATATGTCCAAGTCATTCAGCGATTTGACGGATATGCTTATGGAAAGGGGGTGGCGGAACTTGCGTAAGGTGCAATTCCTCCCCGTGCCTAAAGGCAGGGGCTTCCTTGCGTAAGTTTCGTGATGGGAAATGTATGTTGTCGTTGTCAGCGTGAACTATCGAACAGCCCCTGTTGAAATTCGTGAAAAGTTGACGTTTAATCAAGCGGAGCTTGTTGAAGCGATGAAAGCGCTACAAAAGCAAAAGAGCATGTTAGAAAACGTCATCGTATCGACATGTAACCGTACAGAAATTTATGCGGTTGTTGATCAATTAAACACAGGGCGTTATTATATAAAAACATTTTTAGCAGATTGGTTTGGCCTTGATAAAGAGCAAATCGTTCCGTATTTGCGTATTTATGAAGAGCGTGAAGCGATTGAACACTTGTTTCGCGTTGCTTGCGGTCTCGATTCGATGATTTTAGGTGAAACGCAAATTCTTGGGCAAGTGCGCACAAGTTTCCTTTTAGCGCAACAAGAAAACACAATAGGCACGGTGTTTAAACAGCTATTTAAACAAGCGATTACGCTCGCTAAACGCGCCCATGCCGAAACAGAAATCGGTGCTCACGCTGTGTCAGTAAGTTATGCAGCTGTCGAGCTCGCAAAAAAAATTTTTGGCGATTTAAAAAATAAACATGTGCTCGTTTTAGGAGCGGGAAAAATGGGAGAATTGGCGTTGCAAAACTTGTACGGAAGCGGCGTCAAGCGCGTGACGGTTGTCAACCGGACGTTTGAAAAAGCACAGCAGCTTGCCGAACGTTTTAACGGTGATGCGAAGCCGCTATCGCAACTACAATGCGCATTATTAGAAGCGGATATTTTAATTAGTTCAACTGGTGCGAAACAATACGTCATTACAAAAGAGACGATGGCAGTCATTGAAAAAATGCGCAAAGGTCGTCCGTTTTTTATGATTGATATTGCTGTTCCGCGCGATTTAGATCCTGCGCTTGCGGAGCTAGACAGCGTCTTCTTGTACGACATTGATGACTTGCAAGATATCGTCGAAGCGAACTTGGCTGAACGAAAAAAGGCAGCGGAGCAAATTGAGCTCATGATTGCTGAAGAGATGGATGAGTTCCAACAATGGTTGCATATGCTCGGCGTCGTTCCGATTATTGCCGCTTTGCGTGAAAAAGCGATGCTTATCCAAGAAGAGACGATGAAAAGCTTAGAGCGAAAGTTGCCGCATTTATCAGAACGAGATAAAAAAGTGTTAAACAAACATACGAAAAGCATCGTCAATCAATTGTTGCGCGATCCGATTTTGCGCGCAAAAGAATTAGCTGCAGAGGACAATGCGGAAGAAGCGCTTCAATTGTTCATGAAAATTTTTAACATTGAACAACAAGTGAAGCAGCAACAAAAAGAGATGAGCTGTGTTCACGAGCGAGTAGCTGAACCATCTTTTCAACCGTAAGGAAGAGTTCGTATGTTTGAAATGACGAGATGGTATGAACTCTCGCTTCTTTTACATGCATCGTCCGTTTTGTTTTATTTTATTGATTTTCTTCATCACAATCGGAAAGCAAACCGCATCGCTTTCGGGTTGCTTTCTATTGTTTGGGGGATGCAAACATGTTTCTTTTTCTTCAGAATGGTGGAGACAGGGCGCTTTCCTGTTTTAACGCTTGCGGAGGGGCTGTCGTTTTACGCGTGGCTGCTCATTACGTTGTCGCTTGCCATTAACGGTTGGCTGCGCGTCGATTTCCTCGTCTTTTTTACAAACGTGTTAGCGTTTTTTATTCTTTCATTGCATACGTTCGCGCCGACGCCGTATACTGTCGGCATTGCCGAGCAGCTCATGTCAGAGCTGTTGTTCATTCATATTACGATGGCTATTTTATCGTACGGGGCGTTTTCACTTTCGTTTATGTTTTCCCTTTTATATTTGCTTCAATATGAATTATTGAAGCGAAAAAAGTGGGGAAAGCGATTATGGCGGATCGGCGATTTAGCGAAGTTAGATGATCTTGCATATGTGCTAAACGGTGTCGGCGTTCCGGTGTTATTATTAAGTTTAATTTTAGGTATTGTTTGGGCATATATGAAAGTAGATCATTTCGTTTTATACGATGCCAAAGTGCTTGGATCGTTTACTGTATTTGCAGCGTATAGTTTTTATTTATATAGAAGAGCGGTCAGAGGGATGCAAGGAAAAGAAATGGCGTATTGGAACATCGGTTCATTTCTTATTTTGCTTATTAATTTCTTTTTGTTTGGTACGTTATCGCAATTTCATTTTTAGCGATTGTTGGAGGAAAGCACGATGAGAAAAGTTATTGTTGGTTCGCGCCGAAGCAAGTTAGCGTTAACTCAGACGAACTGGGTTATTGAGCAACTAAAGCAACTCGGTGCGCCGTTTGAATTTCAAGTGAAAGAAATTGTCACAAAAGGCGATCAAATTTTACATGTGACGTTATCGAAAGTTGGGGGCAAAGGGTTGTTTGTGAAAGAAATTGAACAAGCGATGCTCGATCGCGAAATTGATTTTGCAGTCCATAGCATGAAAGATATGCCTGCTATATTACCTAAAGGGTTAACGATCGGATGTGTACCGAAACGTGAAGATCATCGCGACGTACTTATTTCTAAAAAACATATTCCATTTGAGCAGTTGCCGAGTGGAGCGATTGTTGGAACGAGCAGTTTGCGGCGTTCGGCGCAGCTATTAGCCGTTCGCCCAGATTTAAACATTCAATGGATTCGTGGCAACATTGATACGCGCTTAAACAAGCTAAAAACGGATGCGTACGACGCCATTATATTGGCTGCTGCTGGGTTACATCGCATGGGATGGACAAAAGAAGTGATTACACAATATTTGCCGACTGACGTATGCGTTCCAGCGGTTGGGCAAGGTGCGTTGGCTATTGAATGTCGGGAAGATGACGAAGAGCTATTGTATTGGTTAAACCGACTGACTGATAAACAAACGGAACGTGCGGTTCGGGCAGAGCGAGCCTTTTTACAGCGTATTGAGGGTGGATGCCAAGTGCCTGTGGCTGGATATGCATATGTTGATCGAGATGATATCGTACTTACAGCGCTTGTTGCGACACCGAACGGAACAGAAGTGCTAAAAGAAGTCGTTCGAGGAACGGATCCAGAAAAAATAGGAGTGGAAGCGGCACAACGGTTAATCGACCGCGGAGCAAAACAGTTAATTGCGCGTGTACTAAAGGAGCTGGAGTAAATGTTGAAGGGGAAGCGGGTGCTTGTAACACGCGAAAAGGCGCAAGCGAAAGCATTATCGCAAACGTTAGAGCGGTACGGCGCCATTCCAATTGAACTGCCGCTTATTCGCATTGAGCGGGCAAAACAATTGGATGACGCGCTAGTAAATGAGTGGCATACGTATGACTGGATTGTATTTACAAGCCAAAACGGGGTAAAATATTTTTTTGAACTAATTGGGGAAATAAAGCCACCAACGTGGCCGAAAGTGGCAGCGGTAGGGGAAAAAACAGCGAAAGCGTTACAAAAGCGAAACATCGTTGTCGATCTCGTTCCAAACGAATTTGTCGCAGAGAGCTTAGCTGAGTCGTTGACCCCTCTCCTTTCAACGCATGCGCGCATCTTGCTTGTGAAAGGAAACTTAGCGCGCGACACCCTTCGCGAGCAATTGAATAACATCGCGGACGTGACAGATTGGATTGTGTACGAAACGACGATAAATGAAGAAGCGAAGCCGCAAGTCGTTACTCTTCTTCAACAGCGCCTCATCGATGTTATCACGTTTACAAGCTCGTCGACGGTGCGCAGTTTTGAACGAGCGATCGCAAAAGAAAACGTCGATTTGTCTTTCGTCACAATTGCCTGTATCGGTCCGATTACGAAACAAACGGCGCTTGATTTAGGGATTCCTGTTCACGTTTGTCCTCATACATACACAATTGATGCTATGGTACAAGAGCTTTATCAATATTTTCAAACAAGAGGTGAGTAACTATGCAATTTGCGCGACATCGTCGTCTGCGTCAAACAGCGAATTTGCGTGCGATGGTACGTGAAACGCATCTTCATGTAGAAGATTTCATTTATCCGATTTTTGTCATCGAAGGGGAAAAGATAAAAAATGAAGTACCTTCGATGCCTGGCGTGTATCAACAGTCGCTTGACTATGCGCTTGAAGATGTAAAAGAGGCTGTTCAATTAGGTGTACGTTCCATTATTGTATTTGGTGTACCAAACGAAAAAAACGAAATCGCTTCGCAAGCCTATTGTGAGCACGGTGTCGTTCAACGTGCTATTCGCGCGATCAAAGACTCATTTCCGGAACTTGTCGTGATTGCCGACACATGTTTATGTCATTATACGAGCCATGGACATTGTGGCATTGTAAAAAACGGAACGATTGTCAACGACGATACGCTTGAATTATTGGCAAAAACAGCAGTCAGTCAAGCGAAAGCGGGGGCGGACATCATCGCGCCATCTAACATGATGGATGGGTTTGTCGCAGCGATTCGCCAAGCGCTAGATGAAGAAGGATTTACATATGTGCCAATTATGTCCTATGCCGTAAAATACGCATCAGCATTTTACGGTCCATTTCGCGATGCAGCACATAGCGCACCGCAGTTTGGCGACCGTAAAACGTACCAAATGGATCCTGCCAATCGGTTAGAAGCGTTTCGTGAGGCGCAAGCGGATGTGGATCAAGGTGCTGACTTTTTAATGGTGAAACCAGCGCTATCGTATTTAGATATTATTCGCGATTTAAAAAATCATTTCCATTTGCCGATTGTTGCTTATAACGTAAGCGGAGAATATGCGATGGTAAAAGCAGCTGCGCAAAACGGCTGGATCGATGAAAAATCGGTTGTACTTGAAATGTTAACAAGCATGAAGCGCGCAGGCGCCGACTTAATTTTAACGTATTTTGCAAAAGATGTTGCTCGATGGTTAAAGGAGGGGAAATGATGCGTAGTTATGAACGTTCCAAAGCGGCATATGCTGAGGCAGTTAAGCTCATGCCTGGCGGTGTAAACAGCCCGGTGCGCGCATTTCGGGCAGTAAAAATGGATCCGATTTTTATGGAGCGCGGAAAAGGCTCGAAAATTTACGACATTGATGGAAATGAGTATATTGATTACGTCTTGTCTTGGGGACCGCTTATTTTAGGTCATGCGAACGATCAAGTTGTTGAAGCATTAAAACGAGTAGCGGAAACAGGAACAAGTTTTGGTGCCCCAACGTTAATTGAAAATGAACTCGCCAAACTCGTCATGGAGCGCATGCCGTCTATTGAAATCATTCGCATGGTTAGCTCAGGAACAGAAGCGACAATGAGCGCCCTTCGTTTAGCACGCGGCTATACAGGACGGAATAAAATTGTAAAGTTTGAAGGTTGCTATCATGGACATGGCGATTCGCTTTTAATTAAAGCAGGATCGGGCGTTGCTACCCTCGGTTTGCCAGATAGCCCAGGAGTACCAGAAACGGTTGCACAACATACGATTACTGTACCGTACAACGATTTACAAAGCGTACGTTACGCGTTTGAAAAGTTCGGTGAAGATATCGCGGCGGTTATTGTCGAACCTGTTGCTGGAAATATGGGGGTCGTTCCGCCAGAACAAGGTTTCTTGCAAGGTTTGCGCGATGTGACGAACGAATACGGTGCCCTTCTTATTTTTGATGAAGTGATGACAGGTTTCCGTGTCGACTATTATAGCGGTCAAGGTTATTACGGTGTCAAGCCAGACTTGACGTGCCTTGGAAAAGTCATTGGTGGTGGACTACCAGTCGGGGCATACGGTGGTCGGGCTGATATTATGGAGAAAATTGCACCGAGTGGTCCGATTTATCAAGCCGGTACGTTATCAGGAAATCCGATGGCGATGACAGCTGGCTATGAAACGCTCCGACAACTGACGCCAGAAACGTATGAGGAGTTTCAGAAAAAAGCAAACCGTCTAGCAGAAGGGTTAAGCGAAGCAGCAAAAGCGTATGATATTCCACATACGATTAACCAAGCTGGTTCGATGATCGGCATATTCTTTACAAATGAGCGTGTCACAAACTACGAAACGGCGAAAACGTCCGATTTAGACTTATTTGCTCGTTATTATCAAGAAATGGCGAATGAAGGCATTTTCTTACCGCCATCGCAGTTTGAAGGCATGTTTTTGTCCACTGCGCATACAGATGAAGATATTGAAAAAACAATTGAAGCAGCGCGACGTGCGTTTGCAAAAATTAGCGATTGCCTCTAGGGCATCGCTTTTTTTATGCATACTTCTTTTTTTCTTCTCATAACCATAGTAATGTGAAATGACTTGGACGTTGAAGGAGAGATGAGCATGTTGCGTTTTTCAATTGAAGAAGCGATTGCGTTTCGACGTGAACATCACGTCGATCAACTATTATCGATTTCGTTACAACCGACAATTACAATCGAGGAACAAGAAGATTATGTGTATATTCGTGGTGTGCTACAACTATCCGGAGAATATACAAAACACGAAGAAGATGGAGAAGATGTTGAAACATTTGAACTCGGGCGATACATTGAACAAGTGCGTATGCATGATGAGGAAACGGGTGAATTTTTACATCAATTTCCAATTGACGTAACTGTTCCAAAAGAGCGAGTCGATGATCTTGAACAAGTGTATGTGCTGATCGAATCATTTGATTATGACTTACGGAAAAACGAATTACGTCTTATTGCTGAAGTGGCCATTCACGGTATTCAAATGGATGATGATCAAGAAGACGAAGAAGAGTGGGATGCGTACAACGTAGACGACTTTGAACCGTTTGAAGCTGTTGCCCGTCAAGAAGTATATGAAGAAGAAAAAGAAGAACAAGAAACAATCGTCAATGTACCGACATTTTATATGCTCCATGAAGAACAGGTAGCTGATAATGATGAACATAAAGAAGAACGGATTGATGTTCAAGGAGAGCATGAAGAAGAACAGGTTGATACTCAAAAGGCATATGAAGAAGAACAGGTTGATACTCAAAAGGCATATGAAGAAGAACAGGAGAGCAAGCGAGAAGAAACGTCTTTTCAACTTGAACTAAAAGGAAGGGAGACGAACGAAAAGCGAAATGAAAATGCGTTATATTTAACAAAACTATTTGGTAAAAATGAAGAACAGGCGTTTGCCCGTTTGAAAATTTGCATCGTCCAACAAGGCGATTCGTTGGACAAGATTGCCGAGCGATACGACGTATCTGTTCAACAGTTGTTGCGTACAAATCACCTTGAAAGTGGCGCAGATGTACATGAAGGTCAGTTACTATACATTCCAACGCCAAGTAAAGTATAAAAGGGCGGCATGGTGATGAAACAAGCGAGCGTGCAAAAATGGGAAACGACAAATGGAACATACGCGATTAAACGCATCGATTCATTTGCTCATTGGCAGGCGATTGAGCAAGCTTACCGCTTACGCATTCCGCTTGCCGTCCCTATTTATGAAGCGAAAAAACGAGATAATCAATGGTATTATACGATGCCATGGCTAAAAGAAAAGACGCAACCAGCCTCATCTTTTTTTCACGATTTAGCACGATGGCATAAACATTCATTAAAAGAAATACAAACGACTGAAGCGGAAATCGAATCTTATTATAAGGAACGAAAAAGCTCACTTGAAAAGGCAAAACAAACATTAACTCATCATATTGAACAATGTGAAAAACAATGGTATATGTCCCCGTTTCAGTTACAATGTTGCACCCATTTTCTCGATATTATGCGCGCCATCTCGTTTTCTGAACATACGTTAAATGAATGGCGCGAGCGAATGAAAGAAAAAAAGACCGTACGCATTTGTTACATTCATGGGCATCCGTCGTTCCAACATTATGTAGAACGGGATGACGGCACAGCGTATTTTATTAGTTTTGAACGGGCGCGCTGGGCTTCACCATTTCATGATTTACTCTTATTTTTTCGCCAATATTTGTATACGTATCCGTTGACGTGTGATGAAGCGGTACAGTGGCTTGCACAATATGAACAAACATTGGCGCTTGAAGAAGATGAACGGTTATTGTTTTTTCATTTACTTGTTGATCCACATCGGTTTGTTCGTCTCATTCATCGGTACGAACAACAACGTCATGACCGGCAACTGACAGCTGCTTGGCAACGGGCATATTGGCAAATGAAAAATATCGAATATGTCATTGGAAAATGGGAAGAAGAAAAGCAACAACATCAAATCCAATCGTAATGTAAAGCGAAGGAAAGAAGAATGAAAATAGCGAGTAAAATGACGTCAATCGTTGTTGGAAATAAAATCGTTCGAATAGCTTGAACGACGGTAATCGGGATGATGCATTGTTCAGCAATAAAGCGAAGTTTTCGTAGCCACGGTGGCCAGGCGTACGGATTGTAACGTCTACGCATATGCTCACATCCTTTTCAATTTTGCTCCGCATGGAGTTTTTCTTTTTTATCATATGTATAACGAAGTGAAAATGTGGCAAACCTTATTGACGATTCGTATGATTTTTATATAGTATTATGTATGAGTAGAGAAAAGCGAAGATAGGGAAGAGTACGGCGCAACCCGCCTAGCAGAGAGGGAAATCAGTAGCTGCGAGATTTCCTAGGTTTGTGGTCGTCGGAAGGTCGCCCTGGAGCTGCTTCTTCGAACGAAAGTAGGAGAAGCCGGTGCATCGCCGTTATCGATTTGAGTGCTTAAGCATCGCTTAAGAAAAAAGGTGGTACCGCGAAAGAGTCTCCTTTCGTCCTTTTCGGATGAAAGGAGTTTTTTATTTGATTGAAGGAGGGATTTGTATGTTACCGCCAAAATATGATCATCGTGCTGTTGAGGCAAACCGTTATGAATGGTGGTTAAAAGGAAAGTTTTTTGAAGCAACAAGTGACGAAAGGAAGAAACCATTTACGATTGTCATTCCACCCCCAAATGTGACAGGGAAACTTCATTTAGGACATGCATGGGATACGACGTTACAAGACATTATTACGCGCATGAAGCGCATGCAAGGATACGATGTGTTATGGCTTCCAGGCATGGATCATGCAGGCATTGCCACGCAAGCGAAAGTCGAAGAAAAGTTGCGCAATGAAGGAAAGACGCGCTACGACTTAGGACGTGAAAAGTTCGTTGAAGAAACGTGGAAATGGAAAGAAGAATATGCAGGTCACATCCGTTCTCAATGGGCGAAGCTTGGACTTGGTCTCGATTATACGCGCGAGCGCTTTACGCTTGATGAAGGACTATCTAAAGCGGTGCGTGAAGTGTTTGTATCGTTATATAAAAAAGGTCTTATTTATCGCGGCGAATATATTATTAACTGGGATCCGGTGACAAAAACAGCATTATCGGACATTGAAGTCGTATATAAAGATGTGCAAGGTGCGCTATATCATATGCGCTATCCGCTTGCGGACGGCTCAGGTTATATCGAAGTGGCAACGACACGTCCAGAAACGATGCTTGGTGATACAGCCGTTGCCGTTCATCCAGAAGATGAACGTTACAAACATCTCATCGGAAAAACAGTCATTTTACCGATTGTTGGTCGTGAAATTCCAATTATTGGTGATGAGTATGTCGATATGTCGTTCGGTTCAGGAGCGGTAAAAATTACGCCAGCGCACGATCCGAACGACTTTGAAATCGGAAATCGTCACAACTTGCCTCGCATTCTTGTCATGAACGAAGACGGTACGATGAACGACAATGCGCTTCAATATAAAGGGCTTGATCGCTTCGAATGCCGTAAGCAAATTGTGAAAGATTTACAAGCACAAGGCGTGCTGTTTAAAATCGAGGAACATATGCATTCGGTTGGTCATAGTGAACGTAGTGGTGCTGTTGTAGAACCGTATTTATCGACGCAATGGTTCGTCAAAATGAAGCCGCTTGCTGAAGCTGCGATTGAACTACAAAAAACAGAAGGAAAAGTAAATTTCGTTCCAGAGCGATTTGAAAAAACGTACTTACATTGGATGGAAAATATTCGCGATTGGTGCATTTCTCGTCAGCTTTGGTGGGGGCATCGTATTCCAGCATGGTATCATAAAGAAACAGGCGAAGTGTATGTCGATCATGAGCCACCAGCTGATATCGAAAATTGGGAACAAGATCCAGATGTATTAGATACATGGTTTAGTTCTGCGCTTTGGCCGTTTTCAACGATGGGCTGGCCGGATGAAACATCGGCAGACTATAACCGTTATTATCCAACGGATGTGCTTGTAACAGGATATGACATCATTTTCTTCTGGGTATCGCGCATGATTTTCCAAGCGCTTGAGTTTACAGGAAAACGTCCGTTTAAAGATGTGCTTATTCACGGACTAGTACGCGATGCACAAGGACGAAAAATGAGTAAATCGCTCGGTAACGGCGTTGATCCGATGGATGTGATCGATCAGTACGGTGCCGACTCGCTTCGTTACTTTTTAGCGACAGGAAGTGCACCTGGTCAAGACTTGCGCTTTAGCACAGAAAAAGTTGAAGCGACATGGAACTTCGTCAATAAAATTTGGAACGCTTCTCGTTTTGCGCTCATGAACATGGAAGGATTCACGTATGAAGACATTGATTTACATGGCGAAAAATCGGTTGCCGATCATTGGATTTTAACACGTTTAAATGAAACGATTGAGACGGTAACAAAACTTGCCGATAAATACGAGTTTGGTGAAGTCGGTCGCGTATTATATAACTTCATTTGGGACGACTTATGCGATTGGTATATTGAAATGGCGAAATTGCCGCTATACGGCGAAGATGAACAAGCGAAGAAAACGACGCGCTCTGTTCTTGCTTATGTGCTTGATCAAACGATGCGTCTCCTTCATCCGTTTATGCCGTTTGTGACGGAAGAAATTTGGCAACAACTTCCTCATGAAGGAGAGTCAATTACAGTTGCTTCGTGGCCACAAGTCCGTTCTGAACTAAGCAATCATGAAGCGGCCGAACAAATGCGCTTGCTCGTCGATATTATTCGTGCGGTGCGTAACATTCGCGCAGAAGTGAATACGCCGCTAAGCAAGCCAATTACGCTGCATATTAAAGCGAAAGACGAGCAAATTGCGAATACCCTTCAGAAAAACCGCTCATATATCGAGCGCTTCTGTAATCCTAGCGAGCTTGTCATCGACACGACGATTCCAACGGTCGAGAAAGCGATGACCGCTGTTGTGACAGGGGCAGAACTAAGCTTGCCGCTCGAAGGGTTAATTAATATTGAAGAAGAAGTGAAACGTCTCGAAAAAGAGTTACAAAAACTCGATCAAGAAGTCGAGCGCGTGCAAAAGAAACTAAGTAATGAAGGATTTTTAGCGAAAGCGCCAGCGCACGTAGTTGAAGAGGAGCGGAAAAAAGAGCGCGATTACATCGAAAAACGCGAAGCTGTCCGCGCCCGTCTTGCACAATTAAAACAATAGTTTTATGATGAAGACGAATCCATTTTGGATTCGTCTTTCACTTTAGTAAAAGGGGGATTTTTCATGGTTCGTACATATAAAGAAGCAGTTGAATGGATTCATGGACGGTTAAAGTTAGGGGTCAAACCAGGATTAAGACGAATGGAGTGGATGATGGAGAAGCTCGATCATCCAGAGCGTCGCATTAAAGCGATTCATGTCGGTGGAACGAACGGAAAAGGATCGACCGTTTGCTTTTTACGTCACATTTTACAAGAAGCAGGTTATCGTGTCGGGACATTTACATCGCCATACGTTGAACAATTTAATGAACGCATTAGTATAAACGGAAAACCAATTAGCGATGTCGATTTGATCAAACTTGTGCAAGTCATTCAGCCTTTAGCAGAGGAGTTAGAACAAACGGAATTAGGTGGACCGACAGAGTTTGAAGTCATTACCGCCATGGCGCTTTATTATTTTGGCAAAATGAACGTGCAAGACGTTGTCATTTTTGAAGTAGGACTTGGCGGACGCTTAGATTCAACGAACGTTATTTATCCGCTTTTATCGGTGATTACAAACATCGGTTACGATCATATACATATATTAGGGAATACACTTGAACAAATTGCGTTTGAAAAAGCGGGAATTATTAAGGCAGGAATCCCTGTTATGACAGCGATTGATCAGCCGGAGGCGCTACAAGTAGTAGAAGAGAAAGCGACATCGGTACGCGCAAAAGCATATGTGCTCGATCGCGATTTTACCGTTTTTGCTCACGAACCAACGACGGACGGAGAACGTTTTTCTTTACAAACACCGTTTACGACATATCGCGATGTGACAATAACGATGCTTGGGGCACATCAAGTGAAAAACGCAGCGCTTGCGCTGATGGTTGCCGACTATTTACGTACGTATTATTCGTTTCTGATTGAGCGTGAACATATGTACAACGGCATTCGAAAAGCAGCGTGGCTCGGGCGATTTGAAAAGATGGATGAACGTCCGCTTATCATTATTGATGGGGCGCATAACGAAGAAGGAATCGATAGTCTCGTTTCGACAATGAACGCTCACTATCCGAACCATCGCGTACACGTCCTTTTTACAGCGTTAGGGGACAAACCGGTCACAGCGATGATTCAAAAGCTAGAAACGATTGCCGAGACGATGACGTTTACAACATTTGATTTTCCGCGCGCTCTTTCCGCTGAACAACTCGCCGAACAAGCGACGCATCCGAATGTGCAATGGACAAACGACTGGAAACAATGGTTAAAAGAAAAGCGAAAGCAAGCTGAAAAAGATGATATTATTTTAATTACAGGTTCACTTTATTTCATCTCAAATGTGCGGAATTTTATAAAAAATAAATATAAGTAAGACGAAAACTGATGGTATAATAGATAAAAAATAGGACTTTCGAAAGGGGGAGAGGTAGGTGAAAAGAGCTGTTTCGGTGTTTCTTGTGCTACTTTTGTGGTCATCGTTATTATTTCCAGCTGTTAACAGCAACGCAGCAAGCAATAAACAGACAGGTGAAAAGTATGAAATACTAGAGATTGTCAGTCATGATTCATCCGGTTCACCTCTAGCTGACGATTATGTAAACAAGTAACTATTCATCCCGATAGTAGTATGTAAAGAAGCGCAACACAAATAGGGCATCCCCGTAATAGAAAATGCCCTAAGTGGTAGAAAGAACACGATCGAGCGTTTCGCCTGTCAACAGAAGACATAACGAATCCCACACGTTTTTTTCGTGTTTCGTCAGTGTGGAAACGATGCTTCTTATGATACAAAAAGACTGGGCGAATGTTTCTTCGCGAAACGTACCCGAAATGTTCTCTTTGACTTTAACCATGCGAAGATCGCGTTCGGCTTGGTTGTTATCAAAGGGAACATGTACTTCACGTAAGAAACGCAGCGCTTCTTCCTTTCGTTTTTGAAGGCGTCGAACAAAAGCGAGTGCTTTTTTCGGAAGAGGCGTCTTCGCTTCCAATCGGTGTTGTGCTCTTTCTAGGATGCGATCATACACTCGTTCCCACCGTCTCGCT
>NZ_FOJQ01000071.1 GCF_900111795.1 Anoxybacillus pushchinoensis
CGTTTGGAGTCGGATCGTCCGCTTATCTTTGAGCGCATATCGTTTCTTGTCCCGCTGTTCTGCCAATGTGCGGTCGATCTCCTCCAACACCTGTTGAAGGAGATGACCATATTGTTTTTGCATATGTCTAAATAAAGACTGTTCGATCTCTTTTAATGTCAAGCCGTTTGTGATATAATCCTGCATGGGCTCCACTCCTTTCTTTGGTTGTATTTTTTTCACACTTACTACCTTACCAGGAGGAGAGCCCGTTTTTCATCTATTTTGCTTACATATCTGACAGGTTCCTTATTATACCAAATCAGGAACCTGTCTTTTTTTCTCCCACAAACATTTTACTCATACTAGAAATGTAGATAAATATTTGTAAGTCTTTGAATTTGGATTTATTAATATAATGACTATATTGTACGTTTTAAATTGTTAAATTTTTTTAAAATTTTTTCTGTTTGACAAAAAACGACAACATTTTCTTTTCTTTTTCGATAAAATTAGGTAAAAGGAGGTGTCTTATGAGAATTATTTGTTTCTTTCAAGTGAAAAAGCTCCCTATTCATTATCGAATGGCGATCGTTTCAATCCTTAAAGAAAGTATACGAGCGTCTAGTGAGGAGTATTATGAGCGGCTATATGCGCAAGCAAATGCAACAAAACCTTTCGTATTTTCGCCTTTTTTAAAAAACTTCCGCTTAAAAGGTGATGAAATTGAGTTAGATGAATTACGTATTATTATTAGTTCACCCGACTATGAATTTTTGCTTCATGTGTATAACGGTTTGCAAAGTAAAAAAAAGTTTGAGTATAAAGGATATGAATTTACTCGAAGAAAAATAGTCATGGGAGATGAAAAAAAGGTTACATCATCTGCCGTCATATTTCGAACGCTCTCCCCTTTGTTAATAGAAGATGAAAATAAAATTCCCATTGCCCCAGATGATCCAAATTATGAAAAACATATGAATTACTTAGCCGATATGATTTTATATGAATATCGTGGAAAGGGATTATATAGATCGCTGACGGTGCGACCTGTTCGATTTAAAAAGACGGTCATAAAGGAATCTAATCGTCAATTTGCCGAAAAGTATGGGGAAGGGCAGCATTTATATTTTACTGCTTATCACGGATTGTTTGAATTGAAAGGACATCCTGCTGACTTGCAGTTGTTATACCAACTTGGTTTGTCAAAACGGCGTAATCAAGGATTCGGAATGCTTGAAGTAGAGGAGGTGAAGGAATGAAAGTCGAACTGCGTATGGGTGAATGGATGGTCAACATGGGGCTTGTCGGGCTATATCGCGTGTTTGAATATGGACAGAAAAACGGAATCATTAGCGATGAATACAAAGATAGCGTGACGGTTAAGCCGTGGGGAATTGAACTTGATACCGATGTGCTTCCGCAATTGCCAAGAGCATATTTTCTGTATTTATTGGAGGAGTATAGTGTTGCTAAAAGGGAATGTGACAAGTTAGATGCTTACGTAGAACAAGTGACAAATGAAAAACAATTTAAGAGTAATATAAATGATTTAAAAAAATCTATATCAGATACAGGAACTAAAATACTTAAATATTTCACTCATGAAACGCTAGAAAATACATTAAAACAGATAAGAGAAATAAAGAAATATGAACAAGTACATCAGTTGGAAGAGCATATACGTACTTTAAAGCAAGTGTATAGTGAAACAAAAATCAATGAAAAATTAACTCTTAATTATTTTAAACATGCTATACTAAAACCATTATTTTTTGGGCAAGTTTCATTTTTAAATGTGTCAAAAAATGATTTAGATTTTGAAGGTCATGTAAAAGAATTTTACAATAGTTATGTTTTTCCTGTAATGAATGATTTACACTTGGAATCTGTACTCAATGATAGTCACTCTATTGAGGAGATAAGTTCTTTGTTAGAGAAAAAAGGTGAATATCAACCTTTTAAACAATTAAAAAGGGAATGGAAGAAGAAAACATTAGAAGAAATACAGGAATATATCAATACTAAAATAAATAAGTGTCTGCTTTTCAATGAGCATCTAGCTTTTTATAATTTTGAAGAAATGGTATTTTCTCCAATTGGTGTTGCGAAAGATAAAGCATTTAACTTTAGTTGGCATTTTGATAGTCAGCAACCTAAACCATTGTCTTCATTAGCTAAACTTGTGCTTTTATTCGCGCCAATTGGAGTAGCTATTTATTTAAAAAATGACGGAATAGGCGATCAAAAGGAACGAAGACCGTATGCAGGATTTGTTCAGACAGATGGAAATTTCGCAGAAATTTTGCAAAAAAACAATCATTTTAAACAATTAAAGAAAAAAAGAGAGCCTTTTAACAAGATTGTCAGTCAACTCGTTCAAAGCGTAAGAAGAGAATCGGAGTATGCGGTCGATCATTTGTTTTTCTTAGAATTCTTTTCGGACTATGAAAGTAAAAAAACACATTTACATTATTACCACCTTCCTATTTACCTAGCCAATTATTTCAAACAATATGCAGACAGGCTTGATCACATCAAATCATACGACTATCGCGAGCAGTTTGTGCAATATGTGTTGCGCGGGGCTGATCCCGTTTATGTTATCTATAACTATTTGCGTGATTGTATCAAAAATGAAAGAAGCTCTATTGGCCCGTACATTGCTGTGCGGGAGCGAAATCGAATTTTGCAGTTTAAAAAAGGAGTGAGAGATATGGCCATGACAGATAAAACAGATAAAAGAGTGAGCGCGTTGTTTATGCAAGGACGGGAAATCCGTGACGCGATTATGCGTTCAAGCGGGTCGGAGAAAAAAGTAACAAGCATTGCTTACCGCTTATTAAACGCTGCAAAAGCAGGAAATAGAAAAAATTTTATGGACACACTTTTGCGTATTTACATGTCAGCAGATCGCCCAATTTCCCCTATTTTCTTGAATGCGTTACACGAACGGGATTTAGATTTTGCGACAGTGGCGAATGCGTTTATCGCTGGATTATTAGCAAATCAATATAAAGAAGAACAGGAGGAAGTTCAAGCATGAAAAAAGCGTTAACGATGACCGTCATTTTTCAAGCAAACTCATTAAATTATGGAGAAGGAATTGCCAATATTTCAGAGCTGAAAAAATTTCATCGTGGCGATGGTGAAGTATATACATATGCTTCACGCCAAAGCATTCGCTACGATATCGTTCGCCTTGGGAATGAGCTGTTTGGATGGAATTTAGATACTGTTACAAAGGCGAGCGATGGAGGAAAAAGTGTCGTTCAATTCAAAAAAGATACTTCAATCAGAGATTCAGTGGAAATGGATCTATTTGGATATTTAAAAACAAAAAAAGGTAAAGGAGGAGAAAAACGCCCCGCTGTTGTTCGTCTAAGCCATGCGATCTCGCTTGAGCCGTACAAAAGTGATTTGGAATTTTTAAACAACATGGGGCTTGCAAGCCGCATTGGACAAGATGCTAACTTAGCCAATATTGAGCAACACCATAGCTTTTACACATACACGCTTACCATTGACTTAAACCGTGTCGGTGTAGATGGGGAGATTGAACTTCCAAATGAAGAAAAAGTGAATCGTGTACTCCAGCTGCTTGAAGTTTTAAAAGTGCTAAACCGCAACATTCGCGGACGACAAGAAAATTTATCTCCTCTTTTTGTTATCGGTGGAATATATAATGTCGCTAACCCGTTTTTCCTTGGACGCGTTCAACTAAGTACGACAGCAAATGGATGGGCTATACAAACAAAGCCGATCAAAGAAACAATGGAACAAACATTTGCTGGGGAAGCAATCGGCAAAGATACACGAATTGGCATATTAAGCGGCGTGTTTGCAAATGAAGGAGAATTTTATGATTTATTTAACGAACAAGTGATGCCTGTCGAGCCATTTTTCCAATATGTTTCAAAACAAATCCAATCGTATTACGGTGTTTAAATATGAAGGCGTTACGATTAAAACTATTTCAAGAAACAGCGTGCTATAAAAAGCCGTTTGCTTCCAAAGTGGCGGAAACATATCCGCTTCCACCGTATTCAACGGTAAAAGGAATGATTCATGCTTTGCTTCAGGCAAACGAATTTATTCCGATGCGATTGAGCGTGCAAGGAACGTATGAAGCAAAGCTGCTTGATTATCAACGATATTATTTTTTCAAAAAGAAAGAACTATCAAGCTTCCCACTTGTCCTAGATGGATTGGCGCGAATGGAATTTTCTTACGATAAAAACGAAATAACAACGATGCCAATGTACACGCATTTGTTGCACAACGTCCATTTATTAATCCATGTCGAAGCAGAGCAACACATCTTAGAACAAATCATTCATGCTATTGAGCATAATACAACTCATTACAGCCTCGGCCGTTGGGAAGATTTAGTTCGGATTGATGAATATAAACTCGTGGACGTTCAAGAACTTGAAGAAGGGGAAACTTTACAATGGAACGCTTATATTCCTAGCCATCTTCTTGATCGAGAGACCAAAAGTATCCCTTATCAACTCAACTGGAAATATGAAATTGTTAACGGGATTCGGCAGTGGGAAAAAATTAATGTTGGGTATGTACAAAAAGGAATCGAGGCTCCAGAAGGAGTATGGATTGATGAAGACGGGGAACTAGTTTTTTATCATCTGTAGGAGGGGCAATGATGGTTTTTTATGCAAAATCAGAGGGAAAAGAGACGATTCGTGAACATACGGATCGTCTCCTTTATAATTTGAATTTGTTAAAAAACGCTTACGGTCACAAATTCATGTTAATGGATGAACAAATGTGGAAGCTGTTAGAAATCGCCGTCCAATATCATGACGTTGGCAAAGCGAACACGGCGTTTCAAAATAAAATCAGACAGGCAATTCGTGAATCTGTATTAGAAACGGATATGGAGGCAAATGTACCTCACAATTATTTATCAGTAGGATGTATTCCGCTGAAACAACTAGACTTCACGAAAGAAGAAGAGCGACTACTTATTCACGCGGTTGGTTATCATCATGAGCGTGACCAGCATCCAGACAAGGAAATGATTCGTCATGTTTTAGAGAACGATATAAAACAACAGTTACCGAAACTAATTGAACACATGCGTTTACCAATGACAGAAAAATTTTCATATCGGTTCGTCGATCGATTGTTAAAAAGATATACATATCATGACGGAGAAGAATTTTGGAAATATGTCATGATAAAAGGATTGTTGCATCGTTTAGACCATGCAGCGTCTGCGCATATTGATGTTGAAAGCGATGTGGAAAAATCGATCTATACAAATGTCAATGAATATATGCAAAAACAAGAATTTCATAAAAACGATTTGCAACAATTTGCTGAACAGCATAGCGATAAGCATGTGATCGCGATTGCCCAAACAGGAATGGGGAAAACGGAAGCGGCATTGTTATGGATTCAAGATGATAAAGCATTTTTCACGTTACCACTCCGGGTAAGTATAAATGCGATTTATGATCGAATAAAAGAGAAAATGAGTTATGATGCCGTTGGATTGCTTCACTCAACAAGTGTGCATTATTTAGTAGACAAAGAGGAAAATTGGGAAGAATTAAAGCAACAGTCTGAGCATTATGCAAAGAAACTATTGCTTACAACAATCGACCAAATTTTAAAATTCCCATTTTACTATAAAGGTTTTGAAAAAGAGTTAGCAGCGATGGCAAATGCGAAAGTAGTTATTGATGAAATACAAGCATATGAACCGAGGATTGCAGCGATGTTAATTAAATCTCTCGAAATGATTCATCGTGTAGGCGGAAAATTTATGATTATGACTGCCACACTCCCGACTTTATATTTAGAAGAGCTAAAACAGCGAAACATGATTAACGACGACCAGATTGCGATCGAGGAGTTCATTGACACAAGCGTCAATCGCCATCGAATTTGCCTGCGTTCTGAGGGGATAGAGGAAGCGATTGGAGAAATGTTAGACTTGGGCGAAACATCACAAGTACTTGTCATCGTCAATACTGTTCGTCAGGCAATGAGTCTTTATGATAAATTTTTAGATTGTGATACACAAGTCCCTATCTACCTACTTCATTCACAGTTTACACAAGAAGATCGTCAGCTATTGGAAAAACACATTAAACAATTTAATGAAGACAAAGAACGAGGAATTTGGATTACGACGCAACTTGTCGAAGCGAGCATTGACATTGATTTTGATTATTTGTTTACGGAAATGTCGACATTAGATAGCTTATTTCAACGGTTTGGGCGTTGTCACCGTAAAAGAGCACTAGACCATGACAATTGCAATATTCATATTTTCACCGAAAATATTTCTGGTATTCCGCGAGTATATAACGAACATCTTGTAAATGAGAGCATTCGGCTGTTAAAGCCATACGATCACCAAATTGTTGACGAACGTGCCAAGGTAGAAATGGTAAAGCAACTATATGATCGAGAAAGATTAAAAGGAACATCATTTTTGAAAGAGTTTGAAGATGCCTTATACATGTTCGACAATCTTGATCCATATGGAATGGATAAACGAGAAGCACAACAAAAGCTACGTGATATTCAAAACATCCAGATCATTACGCGGCAAATGTATGATCAGATTGAGCATCTATTCGAGAGATATAAAAAAGAAAAAGAATGGAAAAAACGCTTGGAATTACGGATGGAAATTGAAAAGAAAACGGTTAGCGTTCAGCGATATGTAGCAGAAAAATATGTGTCGGAGCGTTTGCCAAAGCCATTTGATCATATATATATTGCCGAAGTTGAATACGACTTTAATCGAGAACGGTTGAAAGGGAAGGGGATTTTATTGGACAAACCTTCATCCAATCAACATTAAGAAGGTGCTTATTCATGGTTAGCGGTGTGCAAATGCAGTATTACAAAGTGTGCAAGCGAAAATTATGGTTGTTTTCAAAAGGAATTGCGATGGAAAATGAACATGAGCGGGTTATAGAAGGGAAGATTTTACACGAACGAGCTTATCCACGTTTGGGAGATAGGGAAATTTTAGTAGATGATGCATTTAAGTTAGATGCTTTGGATGGAGATTACATTCGTGAAATTAAACTTTCAAGCAAAATGTCAGAGGCAGATCGGTTTCAAATGCTGTATTACCTATATGAGTTGAAGAAGCGAGGCGTTCAGAAGAAGGGGTTAATTAGCTATACGAAAGAGCGGAAAACGGAAGAAATAGAACTAACGGAAAAAGATGAGGCAGCAATTGAAAAGGCGATAAAGGAAATTTATGCAATCGTTCACTCCGCTTCTCCACCGAAGCTAAAAAAACTGCCTTATTGTACAAAATGCGCGTATTATGAGTTTTGTTTTGCGCTGGAAGGTGATGATTAATGTTAAGGGATCACTACATCTTTTCTAACGGTAGGCTAAAAAGAAAAGACAATACGCTATACTTTTTTGATGAAGAAGAAAATAAAAAAAGTCTCCCTGTTCATCAAACGGACAATTTATATGTATTTGGAGAAATAGACTTAAACTCATCGCTATTAAATTTATTGAGTCAGCACGATGTTCATCTTCATGTATTTAATTATTATGGCTTTTATGCGGGAACGTTTTGTCCGCGGAATAAAAAAGTTTCAGGGTTTACAGTAGTGCGACAAAGCGCCCATTATCTTGACTTGGAAAAACGGTTATACATGGCAAAGGCATTTTTGCAAAGCGCGGTTCACCATATGTTACGGAATATTCGCCGGTATAAAGAAAAAACAGAACAATATGTGCAAGCTATCGAAGAGGAAGCAAAAAAGATGGATAGTGCCACGACAGTTCAAGAACTAATGGGAATCGAAGGGCGCATTCGTCAACATTATTATCAGTCATTTAATGCGATTTTGAGGCAAGATTTTATCTTTGAAAAACGAACGAAACAACCGCCGCAGGATCCGCTAAATGCGCTTATTTCGTTTGGAAATTCACTTTGTTATACGGCCGTTTTGTCGGAAATTTATAAAACACAATTAGACCCGACGATTAGTTTTTTACATGAGCCGTCAACGAAAAGGTTTTCTTTATGTCTAGATTTATCCGAGATTTTCAAGCCATTGATTGTCGACGTAGTGATTATTTCTTGCATTAACAACCGCATTATTACTCAGAAGCATTTTGACTTTTTAGATGGGATGGTCTTGCTAAATGAAGAAGGCAAAAAGCGTTTTATTAAAGAGTGGGATGAGAAGCTATCAACAACCGTACAACATCGAAGACTGAAGCGAAAAGTAAGCTATCGGTATTTTATTCGTCTGGAATGCTATAAGCTGATTAAGCATTTCATTGGCGATGAACCTTATAAACCGTTGAAGGCATGGTGGTAATATGTTTGTAATTATCACGTACGATGTTGGAGAAAAACGCGTGAATAAAGTATGCAAAAAATTAAGGGAATACTTAACATGGACACAGAACTCTGTGTTCGAGGGGGAAATCACAAAAAGTTTGTTGATGAAATGTTTAAATGAAATTGATCAAATCATTGATGAAGATGAGGATTCCATTTATATTTACGAGGTGGCTAATCCGAAGAACATCAAAAAGCAAGTGTTTGGACAAGAAAAAAACTTTGATGAACTCTTTCTTTAACAGCTGCAGTGAACCTCTAATTTCAAAAAATAGGTTAAAACGCTTGATATATCAACGAAAAATGCGGTATTTTTAAAGAAGAAGAAAAACACAACCGGCACTTTACTGCAAAACGCAGAAGATTGTCATATCAACGCTTTCCAAAAATCGTTGATATGACAGCACTTTTTGCTTTTAGATTTTAGGGGGGTTTTATTTGAACGTAGTGGGATGTAAAGGATGAGCGATTTAAAAATTTTATTTCAATTGTTATGGTTTTATTTGAACGTAGTGGGATGTAAAGACGAACAATTTTACTTGGTGGAAACCGAAAAATACGGCCGTTTTATTTGAACGTAGTGGGATGTAAAGTTTAT
>NZ_FOJQ01000068.1 GCF_900111795.1 Anoxybacillus pushchinoensis
TTTCTTTTGTATATGATAGAATAAGAATGTGGAGAAAACCGTTGAATCAAGGCACTCCAATCCCCGTTACTCGATGTAGGGAGTTGGTTGCAGGAAACGTTGCAACCGTAAAACATCGAGCGTACATCCGTCTGTTGTGCGTGGAAGTCAAGTACTGCCTACAGACATGCCGAGCCACTCGGTAGCGATATAGGCATGACCTATGTCGTTGGGTAGTCGTCAACCTGCCCCTGATGCAACCCCAAGTCAAGGAAGGAGGACGAAGTCCGTTCGCACTTCTGGGGAGTTGCAAGCCCCCGCTTCAAGCGTTAGCTAAGTGGGGGTAGTTGACTCGCAGATGATTGGGGAAGTGAACAATCATCTCCATTAGGCTCCATTGGAAATGTACTTCAATCAATTGGCAACACCCTACAAGCGATCGGCGGAATATATGAGGAGCGAGGAAATAAGGAAGAAGGGCAGTCGATCAGCATCGCAGGCGCATGGATTCAAGCGGTTGGTTCTATTCTTTGTTTTTTACATGAATTAAAAGAAAAAACTACCCCATCGAAAGTGGGGTAGTCGTCTTATTACATCATTCCGCCCATGTCAGGCATGCCAGGTGTGTTTTTGTTTTCTTCTGGTTTATCAGCAACAACCGCTTCTGTTGTTAAGAACATAGCCGCAACAGATGCTGCGTTTTGAAGCGCAGAACGAGTTACTTTTGTTGGGTCAACGATACCAGCTTCAATCATATCAACCCACTCGCCAGTTGCTGCGTTGAAACCAACACCAGCTTTTTCTGTTTTTAAACGTTCAACGATAACAGAGCCTTCTAAACCAGCGTTTTGAGCGATTTGGCGAACAGGCTCTTCGATAGCACGAAGGACGATTTTCACACCAGTTGCTTCGTCACCTTCTGCTTCGATCGCTGCAACTTTGTTGTAGACGTTCATTAACGCTGTACCACCGCCGGCAACGATACCTTCTTCAACTGCCGCACGTGTTGCGTTCAATGCGTCTTCAATGCGTAATTTGCGCTCTTTTAATTCTGTTTCTGTTGCAGCACCAACTTTGATTACCGCAACGCCACCAGCTAATTTCGCTAAGCGCTCTTGTAATTTTTCGCGATCAAATTCAGAAGTAGTTTCTTCTAATTGAGCACGAATTTGGTTGATGCGTGCTTGAATGTCTTCCGCACGGCCAGCGCCACCAACAATTGTTGTATGTTCTTTTGTTACAACAACTTTCGTTGCACGACCAAGTGAAGCAATTGTTGTTGATTTCAATTCGCGACCTAACTCTTCCGTGATGACTTCACCGCCTGTTAAAATCGCGATATCTTGAAGCATCGCTTTACGACGGTCACCGAAGCCAGGCGCTTTAACTGCAACAGCTGTGAACGTACCGCGAAGTTTGTTCACAACTAATGTAGCAAGCGCTTCACCTTCTACATCTTCAGCGATGATTAACAATGGTTTGCCTTGTTGAACAACTTGCTCCAATACAGGAAGAAGTTCTTGAATGCTTGAAACTTTTTTATCTGTAATTAAGATGTATGGATTATCTAATACAGCTTCCATTTTATCAGAGTCTGTAATCATGTATGGAGATACATAACCGCGGTCAAATTGCATACCTTCCACAACATCTAATTCTGTTGTGAAACCTTTAGACTCCTCTAATGTAATGACACCGTCTTTACCAACGCGTTCCATTGCTTCTGCGATTAATTGACCAACTTCTTCGTCAGCCGCAGAAATAGCTGCAACTTGAGCAATGGAGTCTTTGCCTTCGATTGGTTTAGAGATCGCTTTTAATTCTTCCACAGCGACCGCAACAGCTTTTTCAATACCTTTGCGAATGCCCATTGGGTTCGCACCAGCTGTTACGTTTTTCAATCCTTCGCGAATCATCGCTTGTGCTAATACAGTTGCTGTTGTTGTACCGTCACCAGCAACATCGTTTGTTTTGCTTGCTACTTCCGCAACAAGCTTTGCACCCATATTTTCAAATGGATCTTCTAATTCAATTTCTTTTGCGATTGTTACACCGTCATTTGTAATTAATGGAGAACCGAACTTTTTCTCTAATACAACGTTACGACCTTTTGGACCTAATGTTACTTTTACTGCATCAGCTAATTTATCTACACCGCGTAACATCGCACGACGAGCTTCTTCGCTGAATTTAATTTCTTTTGCCATACATCTTACCCCCTTGATGAAATTTTAATTAAGTATTTTTATGTGCTTTATATGTTATCAGGCGAACGATTAACCAATCACAGCTAAAATGTCACTTTCACGCAAAATTAAGTATTCTTTTCCATCATATTTTACTTCTGTACCCGCATATTTTGAGAAGATGATGCGGTCACCAACGCTTACCTCTGGAGCTACGCGCTCACCATTATCAAGAACGCGACCTGAACCAACTGCCACAACTTTTCCTTCTTGTGGTTTTTCTTTTGCTGTGTCTGGTAAGACAATTCCGCTCGCTGTTTTTTCTTCAGTTTGAATTAATTCAATGACAATACGATCACCTAGTGGCTTCAACACGGCAAACGACCTCCTTAATTAGATTTTCGTTCCGTTATTAGCACTCATTCTTATTGAGTGCTAACACACTTATTATATTAATGAACTTTTTTTAATTTTGCAAGTAGGAAGTTAAAAATTTTTCATTAAATGATTCCCTCTTTAACATTATGTCTTTCCTTTCGAAATTCATACAAAAAATATGATAAAATGAAAAAGTATTCAATTTAGAAAGCAGAGGACGATCATTCGCTCAGCTAAGGAAGCAGACGCTTAGAAAATGCTCGTCTAAAGCTAGACAATTTGCACGAAGGGGTTGAACATGTGAAAAAGCAATATTGGTATGTCATCATTACATACGTCGCTATGCAACTATCTAGTTTAGTCGGCGTTCCTTTACTTGCGCATAGCGGATTTATTAACGCATCAAATAAAGAAGTAGCTTTATCGATCGCCTCAGGCTATTGGGCTGTCATTAGTTTTTCGATTGCTCTTTTTCTCGTTCTTTATTTTATGAAAGAAGATATGAAATACTCATATGATCGCCATCAAGCATCGATTGGCATGTCATTCTTTTGGGCGATTGGGGGGTTTTTGCTCGCTCTTTTCGCCCAAGGCATTGCAGCTAATATTGAGATGCACCTATTTGGTGTCGAAATGGGGTCCGAAAACACGAGACGCATCGTTGAAATGGTCAAATTGACACCAGCTCTTATACTCGTTACATCAGTCGTCGGACCAATTTTAGAGGAAATCATCTTTCGGAAAATTATTTTCGGGACGTTGTATCAAAAATACAATTTTTTCTTATCAGCGCTCGTCAGTTCACTTTTATTTGCGGTTGTTCATTTAGAGTTTGAACATTTGCTTCTTTATGCAACGATGGGATTTGTATTCGCCTTTTTATATGTTAAAACAAAACGCATTCTCGTACCTATTGCAGCACACGTGTTGATGAATACATTTGTTGTTGCTATTCAAACATTATTTGCTGAGGAAATTGAAAAAATGATGCGCGAAGCAGAACAAATGCAATTCGTCATTTGGAGGCTGTTTTCATGAAATATGAACCACTATTTTACTTTCTAATGGGCATTTTATTTACTTATTTTGCTGTCGACAGCGCCGAAGATGGCATTTGGGACGTAACAACGATGTTATTCATAATGATCGCTACGTTTGATTTTGGCACAGCCATTCGTTCTTTATTAAAAAAAACCTCCCGATCATAAACGGGAGGTTTACTCATTTCCGTAATGCTTTAAAAAGTAAACGAGTGACTGCAGTTCGACCGCTAAATCAATATGATGAACACGAATGTGTTCTGGCACATGCAAGCGAGCAGGCGTAAAGTTTAAAATTCCTTTAATACCTTTTTGGACTAGCCGGTCGGTAATCGGTTGAGCAACTTGAGCCGGCACAGTTAAAATAGCTACTGTAATCTCCCCGAGCTTTTCTTCCAGCTCATCTAAATGATAAACAGGAACTCCTCCTACTTCCGTTCCGACTTTGTCTGGATCGACATCGAATGCCATCACAATTTTCGTATTATTATTTTTGCTGAAATTGTAGTTTAAAAATGCAGTCCCTAAATTTCCGACCCCAAATAACGCCACTTCTGTCGTCTCATCTTGGTCTAACGTTTTACGAAAAAATGACAGCAAATAATTGACATTATATCCGTATCCTTTTTTTCCAAGCGCACCAAAGTATGAAAAATCTCGGCGAATCGTTGCTGAATCAACTTGTACAGCTTCGCTCAACTCCGCTGAAGATACACGCTGCTTTCCTGATGCATGCAAGTTTTTCAAAAAACGATAATACAACGGTAATCGTTTTGCGGTCGCCTGTGGAATTTTTGGTTGTTCATTATTCACGAGTCAATCCCCCACATTTCCTTTCACAAATAGTTAGCGCTTTCATTTTCTCTCCTATACGTCTAAAAAATTCTCCCTACTTCTAAACTATACAATATTTTTTTCATTCTGTCTTTCCTTTGTACCCTTTATTATTATTTTTGTCAAATTTGTTATTCGCACACTAGTGTTGCCGAACATGAAGAAAGTACGTTACACTATCAAAAGAAGATTGAGGTGAGAAATCATGATCATTTTACAAGTAAATCAACTGTCAAAGTCGTATGGTGCTGAGCAAGTTTTATCAGACATTAAACTCGAAATACAAGAAAAAGACCGCATCGCTTTAGTTGGAAGAAATGGGGCGGGGAAATCTACACTATTAAAAATCATTGCTGGCCAGCTGTCGTACGACGCAGGTGAAATCATAAAGCCGAAACACGTGACAATCGGCTACTTAGATCAATATACAGGCTTGCAAGCACATCGTTCCATTTGGGAAGAGATGCTCGATGTTTTTGCACCGCTTCAACAGATGGAAAAACAACTACGCGAACTAGAACAACAAATGAGCGTACACGACGCTGACTATGGACGTCTACTCGAACAATACGATCGGTTACAAACGGAATTTAAAGAAAAAGGCGGATATCAATATGAGGCAGATATTCGCTCTGTCCTCCACGGCCTTCGTTTTTCCCAGTATGATTATACGACAAAAGTATCGACATTAAGCGGTGGACAACGGACGAGACTAGCACTTGGGAAATTACTCCTTTCTAAGCCGGATTTACTTATATTAGACGAACCGACAAACCACTTAGATATGGAAACGTTGCAATGGCTTGAACAGTATTTAAAAAATTATAGCGGTGCCATTCTTATCGTCTCCCATGATCGCTACTTTCTTGATCAAATCGTAACACAAGTGTACGAATTGGCACGCACAAAAATAAAAAAATATGTCGGCAACTACACAAGCTACTTACAACAACGCGCAGAACAGTTTGAACAACAAGTAAAACTATACGAAAAACAACAAGAAGAAATCGCAAAACTAAAAGATTTTATTCAACGAAATATCGCTCGTGCTTCAACAACAAAGCGCGCACAAAGTCGTAGAAAGCAATTAGAAAGAATAAATATGATTGAAAAACCACTCGGTGATGAGAAATCAGCATCGTTTCGTTTCGAGATCGAACGGCCAAGCGGAAACGACGTGCTAGCAGCTACCGATATAGCGATTGGTTACGATCGCATCATTGCAAAAAATCTTTCATTCCGCGTCACTCGTGGTGATAGTATCGCATTAATTGGACCGAACGGCATCGGGAAATCGACTCTTTTAAAAACGATCATTAAACAACTCCCTGCAAAACAAGGGGAACTCCGTTACGGAACAAACGTACAAATTGGCTATTATGATCAGGAACAAGCACAATTAACGTCGAATAAACGTGTCATTGATGAGTTATGGGATGAAGATCCATTAAGAACGGAAAAAGAAATTCGAACTATTCTAGGAAATTTCTTATTTTCCGGCGATGATGTATTGAAGCCCGTTCAGACGTTGAGCGGTGGAGAGAAAGTTCGGCTCGCTCTCGCCAAACTGATGATGAAAAAAGCAAATGTATTAGTGTTGGACGAACCGACAAACCATTTAGATTTAGATAGCAAAGAAGTGCTCGAACAAGCGCTCATTGAATACCCTGGGACCATTATATTTGTTTCCCACGACCGCTATTTTATTAACAGACTAGCGACAAAAATATATGAATTATCCACAGATGGTCTTGTTGAATATTTAGGGGACTATGATTATTACGTCGCAAAAAAAGCGGAGCTGATTGAGCTCGGACAAATGAATCAAAAAGCTACAACAAACGAGCCCTTGTCACCAAAACGTTCGTACGAAGAAGAAAAAGAACGTAAAAAGCTAGAACGACAACGAAAACGAAAAATCGAACAATTAGAAATGGAAATGGCACAACTTGAACAACAAATTTCGGCGTACGAACAACAACTATATGATCCTTCTTGTTACAACGACTACGAAAAGGCTCGAGACACACAAGCGCACATTGACGCCCTAAAACAAAAATTTGATGAACTATTCGAACAGTGGGAACGTTTACAACAATAATAATGGGCTAGCTCCACTTGTGGACTAGCCCATCTTTTTACACAAACATATCCACAGAAAAAACACTTATATATAAGTTATTCACGGACTTTTCCACATTATCCACAAGAAAATTAAAAAACTTACATGAATTCTTGTGGTTAACTCGTTATTATAAAATAACATATACTGAATGTTTTCCACAAAATCCACATGAATGTGGATAAAATAATCCACAAAAAAAAATGCCCCTGCTTACAGGGACACATATTATAACAATAAGCTTGGATTCGCATTTAACGCCATTGAAGCACGCTTCCCTTGTTGAAGTAATACTGTTCCAGCTGCTGCAATCATCGCTGCATTATCTGTGCAAAGCGATAACGGTGGAATAACGAGTTCAACTTCTGGAAGTCGCTTCATTTGTTCTCGCAATTGCGTACGCAATCCTTCGTTTGCAGCGACACCGCCGGCTAACAATATTTGTTTCACCCCATAGTGCGCAGCAGCTTGCATTGTTTTTTCCACCAATACTTCCACAACACTCGCTTGAAAGCTTGCTGCCATATCTTCAGGGCGAAGCGTTTCCCCTCGTTGCTTAGCGTTATGCAATGTATTAATTACTGCTGATTTTAATCCACTAAAACTAAAATCGTACGATCCTTCTTCTAACCATGCGCGTGGCAAATCGATGATTGGCTTTCCTTCTTTCGCCAAACGATCGATATGGGGACCTCCTGGATAAGGTAACTGCAACGCTCGAGCAACTTTGTCATATGCTTCCCCTGCAGCATCGTCGCGCGTCTCCCCAATCACTTCAAACATCCCATGCTCTTTCATATAAACAAGCTCCGTATGCCCCCCTGAAACAACAAGCGCTAACAACGGAAACTTCATTTCTTGCACAAGTCGATTGGCATAAATATGACCCGCGATATGATGCACGCCAACAAGGGGGATGCGATGTGCAAAAGCTAATGCTTTTGCCGCATTTACACCGATCAATAGCGCGCCAACTAGCCCCGGCCCTTCTGTCACCGCAATGGCATCAAGTTCATTCACATCCATATTTGCTCGCCTCATCGTTTCTTCTAACACGAGCGTAATTTGTTCAACATGATGGCGCGATGCAATTTCAGGAACGACGCCTCCAAACCGTTGATGACTTTCCATTTGCGATGCGACAACGTTCGCTATTATTTCACGTCCGTTTTTCACAATGGCTGCAGCTGTTTCATCACAGCTCGTTTCAATCCCGAGTACAAATATATCTTTTTCACTCATAATTTCACCCACATTACTAAAGCATCTTCTTGGTTATCCGAATAGTATCGTTTTCGAATTCCTCCATTTAAAAAACCGAGCTTCCGATATAATGATTGTGCAACTACATTCGATACCCGCACTTCTAATGTCATCGTTTTCGCTCCTTCTTCCCTTGCTAACGCCATCGCTTGTCTCATCAGTGCTTCTCCTAGTTTTTTACCACGAAATTGAGGCAACACTGCAATGTTTGTAATATGCGCTTCATCCATAACCAACCACATGCCACAATAGCCAATTACTTGTCTATCATACTCCAGCACAATGTAACGAGCATACGGGTTGTTTGTCAACTCTTGATAAAAAGAAGAGCGACTCCATGGGAGCGTAAATGAAAGCTGCTCAATTTCTATAATGCGATCAAGATCTTGAAGCGTCATGAAACGGAAGGAAACGTCCACTTAACATTCCGTCCCTTCTTGCTGACGAGCAAGCCAATTCGCTTCTGCCTCTGCTAAACGAATATAGTTTGGTACGAATGTATGAATGTCCTCTGGCTCACGATGCATGCCTAACCATGCTAACTCACTCGGACGCGGGTTATGCAGTGTGAACGAAGCCACTTGAACAGCACGATTGAGCGTTTGAATGAATGAAGCTTCGTGCAAAGAGCTATCATTTCCAACTAACAAAATAGGCTCATCATAAGCCTTTAATTCATTTGCCCAATCTGTCGCTAAAATGACTTGATCAGCCACAATGGATTGAATGTTTCCTCCTTCCGCTTTATAAAGGCCTGTATAAATTTGTCCTCGCCGAGCATCCATTAATGGAACAACGAGCCCTTGAAAATACTTTGCACTTGCTGCCATCGCCTCCAAGCTTGATACGCCGATAAGCGAAATGCCCAATGTCCATGCGAGTGTTTTGGCAATCGTTACGCCAATGCGAACACCTGTATATGACCCAGGACCTTTTGCAACAACGATACGCTCGATTTCTTTCGGACTCATATCACACTCTTGAAGAAGCGACTCAATTGCAGGCATCACTCGTATAGAATGATTTTTTTTCAAATTTGTAATGATTTCTCCTTTAACAACTTGGCCGTCAACGACAGCAATCCCCATAACAAACGTTGATGTATCAATAGCTAACACTTTCATCGCTAAAAATCTCCTTACATAACTGTTCATAACGTTGGCCGATCGGAGAGAAGCGAATAATCCTGCTTCCTCCATCAGCATGGTGAATCGTAATATGTAAACGCTCAGCTGGCAAATATGGTTCAATGATATGTGCCCATTCCACAACCGTTACACCATCACCAAAAAAATATTCATCAAATCCTAAATCTTCTTCGCTTTCCTCTAGACGGTATACGTCCATATGATACAAAGGTATACGTCCTTCGTATTGTTTGATAATGGTAAAAGTCGGGCTGCTCACATTACGGTTGATTCCTAAACCTTTTGCTAGCCCTTTTGTAAATGTCGTTTTTCCTGCTCCTAAATCGCCCTCTAACGTGATTACGTCTTTTGGTTGAATATATTGGGCGAGTTTCGTCGCTAATGCGACCGTATCTTCAGGATGATGTGATACATATTCATATGTTTTCATCGCTCATTCCCCTAATTGAATAAAATCAACATACAAAAAAGACCTTAGGACCTCTCTCCTAAGGAAATGATACACATATAAGTGTACACGAAAATAAAGCATAAAGCAAAAAAGGCATAAAAAAACACGAAACTAATATCGTTTCGCTTTCGTTTCATTCGTTGGTTGCGGGGGCAGGATTTGAACCTGCGACCTTCGGGTTATGAGCCCGACGAGCTACCTGGCTGCTCCACCCCGCGATGATATGATACGATACAAACAAGTGTTTAAATCGTCGTACAATTCAATTAAATAAGACACATAAATGAAACTTGGCCATCCCGCTCTCAGATAGCACGCTCAAGAAGCAGCTCGAGCGGTATGCTGATGTAAACTCATAGGTGCCTATTCGTTCGTGCTCCACCCCCGCAATGATACAATACAAATAAACGTTGAACTGAACTTATTGAAATAAATATAAAAATGCCCGGCAACGTCCTACTCTCGCAGGCGGTGTCCCGCCAACTACCATCGGCGCTGGAGAGCTTAACTTCCGTGTTCGGGATGGGAACGGGTGTGACCTCTCCGCCATCGTCACCGAGCAAACATGCTTCTTTTCGCCTCATAAGGCGTGAAGGATAATTCCTTCAAAACTAGATAACAGGTTAGCCTCCGCTTTTCTTGGTGTCTAGCTTCGGCTCCGTCGGACGTTTCCTTGGCTTCGCCAAGAACCGTTCTCAGCTTTTCTTGGTGTCTAGCTTCGGCTCCTAGCCCCTCGAACCGCTTCAGTCCTGCTGTGGCGGCAACAGCCTCCTCGCAGGCCTTTCGCGTTCTTCGCGGCTAAACAGTCGCCTACGCTTTTCGTATGTGCTTAGTTAAGTCCTCGATCGATTAGTATCCGTCAGCTGCACGTGTCGCCACGCTTCCACCTCGGACCTATCAACCTTGTCATCTTCAAGGGATCTTACTCGCTTGACGCGATGGGAAATCTCATCTTGAGGGGGGCTTCACGCTTAGATGCTTTCAGCGCTTATCCCTTCCGCACATAGCTACCCAGCTGTGCT
>NZ_FOJQ01000058.1 GCF_900111795.1 Anoxybacillus pushchinoensis
AGAAAAGTAAAAAAGTTGATTTGCCAAAAGGAATCTCCCAAGATTTTTTTGAAGTATTAAACGAAACTCTTGAAGAATATGATGAGACCATCAAGGGGCTTATTGATCGATGAGATATCTAACCGTAGAAGAAGTCGTTGCGATTAATTTTTTCATTATTGGAAAATATTCTCCAAATGAGCTGAAAGGGATAAAAGAACCTGCATTGTTAGAATCGGCTGTCTACCGTTCACAACAAAGTGTGTTTGGTAAAGATGCTTATCCTACTATTTTTGAAAAAGCGGCAGCATTATTTGAGTCTTTGGCTAAGAACCATTGTTTTCATAATGCAAACAAAAGAACTGCCTTTGTAGCACTTGTTCAATTTTTAAAATACAATGGATACTATTTTACGATGCCGCAAGATGATGCCATTGAATTTGTTGTTGATGTAGTGAATCATCGATATTCCTTCGAGCAAATTGTTGCAACCATCAAAGAGTATGCATTTGAACGTAAATATTAATATTTGTATGGCGATTACATGTGTGTCCCTGTTTGAATTTTGTCAAAGATTGATTGTATAGAAATGAGAAAGCTGCACTGTAAAATCAGTCAGCTTTTTTTATGCATGCTTGCTTACAACATCCTACTCTCGTTCACAATTTTTCTACTTTCTGTTTCTATTGTGTATTTTTAATGAACCTCTCCCACCTACACGTTGCTTAGAGGTGGGATACTTCTTGGTGAACATGTTAAATACTCTAGATAGAAAAAGATTCTAGTGGAAAAAATGAACCAAGATTAAATTTGCCGCTTATGGCAGAAAAGCGGTCTTCTATTCATGATGGGATATGTCGGAAACTCAACTTGAATCTATATAAGTCAAACTTGATTTCTCTACATGTTCAAATATAGCTGTCATCTGTCTATACTGCTCCTAATGATAATTACAAAGGAGCGGATAGATATGAGAAAAACTCTGCAAATTACGAATGACCATGGTTGGACGGTTGAACGTCTACAAGCATGTGAACGTGCTCAAAAAAACGCTAATACGTCAAAACGAGTCGCTGCTATTCGCTTGGTCATGCAAGGCTATATGGGATTGCAAGTGGCTCAACTGTTGAATCTCCATCGACATTCGGTCTCTTCTTAGGTTCAAAAATTTAATGAAGGCGGCATGGACGCATTACTAGAACGCCGTTACGCTCCGGGTAAAAAACCGTACCTGTCCGAAAAGGAAGAAAAGAAACTCAGCTCAAGAACATGATTTTGATGTCCACTCCTGCCCAAGAAGGGTTTGGAGTAGAAGCGTATTGGGATACACGCATCATCCAACATGTATTTGAAGAAAAATGGAATGCATCCATGACTCGGTATGGCATTACTAAAATGCTTCATCGATGGGGATTTCGTTATACACGCCCAACGTATACCTTAAAGCGTGCAAACCCTCGGAAACAACAAGAATTTCAAGGGTTAAAAAAAACGTCCCCGAAGACATGGTGTTAATGTACGAAGATGAGAGTCATATTCGTGATTACCAGGCTCTCCATGCCACATGGAGCTTGAAAGGAAAACAAAAACTTACGCATGGACATCATGCGACGGTTTCTTTATTTGGTGCACTCAATGTCATGAATGGCGAATTTTTGTGCATGGAAACAGCGAAGTGTAATGAACAATGGTTTCAACAATTTTTGGAATATGTTCTTTCTCAATATCCGAAGAAAAACATTGTCATGATCCTGGACAATGCAAGAATTCATCATGCCGTCATTCTAAAGCCGTTCTTAGAAAAACATCGAAAACGTCTCACTCTTTTATTTTTGCCACCGTATTCACCGAATTTAAATTTGTGCGAACGTATATGGAAGTGGATGAAAGAAAGTGTAATTGTTAACCGTTTTTATGCGACCCGAGAAGAAATACGAGAATCGATCATTTCTTTTTTGGAATACATTGCGGATATGCCAGAAAACGTACTCCAACGAGTCGCACGGGTTCATATGTCGAAAGCTTAAGTTGGATTTATATATACAAAATCGTTTAGTCAAATTAAGATAATTTCAATTTGAATTTTCTGAATAATAAATATATAATATTCTTTACATCATCGTTTGGAAGGAGAAGGAAAGATGGGAGCTCTTATAAAATTCAGCAACTTTGTTAGCAACACATTTGCAATTTGGGTATTATTATTCGCGGCTCTTGCTTTTTTTGAGCCACAAGCATTTACATGGATCGCTCCTTACATCGTACCATTACTTGGTATCGTCATGTTCGGGATGGGACTGACATTATCGGTCAACGATTTTAAGGAAGTCTTCACGCGCCCGAAAGAAGTGCTCATTGGAGTACTTGCCCAATTTCTTATTATGCCGCTTTTGGCCTTTTTACTCGCTACCTTATTGCCCGTTTCACGTGAAGTAGCGCTCGGCATCATTCTTGTCGGCTGCTGTCCGGGGGGTACCGCTTCAAATGTTATGACATACTTGGCAAAAGGAGATACAGCGCTTTCGGTTGCTGTTACATCCGTGTCAACATTGCTTGCCCCGATTTTGACACCAGCGCTCATTTTGTTGCTTGCAGGAAAATGGCTGTCCGTTTCAGCTGGGGCTCTGTTTTGGTCCATTGTGAAGGTTGTACTTATTCCTATTATCCTTGGATTAATCGTTCAAATGATGTTTCAAAAGCAAGTAAAAGCGAGCGTTCAAATTCTTCCGCTCGTTTCGGTTATTGCCATTGTGGCTATCGTGGCTGCTGTCGTTGGTTTGAATCAGCAGGCGATTGCGAAAAGCGGGTTTATTATTTTCCTGATCGTCGTTGTTCATAACGGGCTTGGATTATTGATCGGCTATTGGCTTGCAAGGCTGCTAAGAATGTCCGAAACGAAACAAAAAGCGATCTCCATTGAGGTCGGCATGCAAAATTCTGGACTTGGCGCTGCATTGGCGACAGCACATTTTTCGCCGCTTGCCGCTGTTCCAAGTGCGATCTTCAGCGTTTGGCATAACATCTCTGGACCGATTGTGGCCACATATTTCCGTAAAAAAAGTGAAAGACAAGAAAGCAATAATTCAACGATCGAAATGTGATGCTGTTTTTTTATAACGAACCTGCTTTTCAGTGCCTGTCACTGTTCGCCAATCATGAAGCAATTGACCGATGCGATTTTGGAATTGTTAGATGCGAAAAAGGTCACGAGCAGTTTTGAGAAAAAGGTGAGGGATGTGGAGGAAGCGATTCTTTCCGTTCGTAAATTCCTTAATGAAGTGCAGTCCGATTCAACGAAGTTACGCAATCAACATGTCGCCATCATTCATGTATTGGATCATATCACACGGCTAGTGAGTGTATTGAGGGAGCAGCAAAAGGTGGAAGGCATTTTCCATCACGAAAAATTGATGAAGAAATGGCATAAAACACTGGAGCAGATTAATGAAAGTTATGCCAGCGAAGAAAAATTGATCGAAATGGAGCAGGTGTTGGAAAAAACGGCCCAGAAAATTGCAGAAGAAAGACGAGTGCGCAGAAGAAAATATTATGAGCGAACGGCGGTAAGAGAAACAAAATTGGAAGTGGCCATGTCCAACGTTCAGGCGCTTCTATGGATTGACCGTCTCGTCTACCATTACTGGCGCGCCTTTGCGAGATTGGTGGAATTTAAAAAAGGGACGGAGATAGAAGAGTCTTAAAGTTTTCAAGATGTGGAGTGGGTGTAGAAGGAGGAAAACGCTCAGTAGGTGAAGATGAGCGTTTTTTTATGGACCATATTATCCTAACAAGGATTGATTGCATTAGCGTGAGCAAGAGGAGATTGTATCCGCGCGAGTTGAGTTGTTATCTGAGCAAGAAGGAGCTTCATCTGCGCAAGCTACCCCGTTATCCGAACAAGAGTGAACGCTATCCGCACAAGAGGTAAATGTTACAATACCTTCAAAGCAGAAGCGCTATTTTGGGCGCTTTTTTTATGAACTCCACGTTTTAGCACGCTCCCCACAACCAAAATAAAGAATTTTCCCCTTTTCCCAAAAAAATCTTCCGAAATGACGTAAAAGGCCTTTCAGGAAAGACAGATTCATTTATCATAAAAATTGTTCTTGATTATACGTTAATGACAGGAATTCTTGAAGGTGAAGTCTAATTGAGAATGAAAAATTTTATTACGGAGGTACAACATGAAAAAAATTACATTTGCAGCATTCTTATTAATGATTCTCCTTCTTACGGCTTGTAACGCCAATGAGGAGAGCAAGGCAAACGAGGCAGAGCAACAACAAAAAGAAAGTGAAGGCATCAGTGTTGATAAAGGGTTATTGAATGTGGAAGTGACGTTGCCAGCTAGCTTTTTTGAAGATGGGGACATTGATGCGGCAATCGCTGAAGCCAAAGAGGAAGGCATCGAAGTAACGAAAAACGAAAATGGCTCTGTGACTTACAAAATGTCAAAAGCGAAACATAAAGAAATGATGGCCGAGATGGAAGACTCTTTGCTTGAATCCATTGAGGAATTGAAAAATGGTGAAGATTTTGCATCCATTAAAGATATTCAACATAACAAGAAATTCACTGAATTTACATTAGTGGTGGACAAAGATGCGTATGAAAACAGTTTTGATGGATTCGCTGTTTTTGGCTTAGGGTTATCAGGCGCCATGTATCAGCTATTTAACGGTGCTGATCCGGAAAACTATAATGTCAAAATTGTAGTGAAAGACGAAGCGACAAACGAAATCATCAACGAAGTGAATTATCCGAAAGATTTAGAGGATTTGGAAACGGAATAAATGCGAGGAGGTACTGACGATGAAAAAATTCTATTATCCTATTGCGATGTTGATGTTGCTCCTTTTATTAGCCGCATGTGGTGAGACAACGGAAGAAAATGTGAACGGAAAAGTGGAAAACACAGAAACGGAACAAACAGCGGAAGAAACGAAAGAAGATGAAAAGGTAAACGAGATTAATCAAGTGATTGTGGATAATGAAAATGTGAAAGCGACACTTGTGAAAATTGTGAAGAAAGAAGATCCAATTTGGGGCAAATCCATTGAAGTCATTTTCGATGTTGAAAACAAACGCCAAGATTCTATCGAAGTACAGGCACGCAGCGTTTCCGCAGATGGCCGCATGGTTGATGAAACATTGTTAGTCATGAGCCAAGAAGTAGCTCCGGGCAAATCGGCCACTGCGAAATTAGAAATCCAAGAATTCGAAGGATATGAATTCCCTGAGTTAAAAGAAAACTTCGAAATGACATTGCACATTTTCTCTTGGGATCAAATGGACTACCAAGAAGATCATCCTGTAAAAGTGACGTTTTAATAGATGCCGCGTGATATGCTCGACATAAGGAAAAAATTTGTAGTTAAAAAAATAATTAAAAAAGCCAAAATTCGACAATACCTGTAGTTAAATGATATTTGTGCCAAAATCGAACATATTCGGATTTTGGCACTTGCTCATTTATGCGGATTCATTAGATTTTCTTAATTACTTTTTATTGGTGCATAAAAAGAACTAATAATTGTTTTATAATAGGATTAATAATTGATAGAAAAGCGGTGGTTGAATGAAGTATAGACGAATCTTGGCGATTATTGAATATTTATGGAAATATTCTTCCAAACAACATCCGAAGTCGATTGAAGATATTTTGCAATATTTGGAGATGCATCAAATAGAAGGCGGATTAAAAGCGGTTCGAAATGATTTGAAGTTTTTAACTTCAGAGGAATCGTTCATCAAGGTCGAAACTAGCCAAAGCGGAAGAAATCAATTTATACATTATTGGATTAAGGATCGATTTTTTGAAATCCATGAGTTGCGCTATATGATGGATGCCATTTCTTCGGCCCGTTTCATTTCAGAGCAAGAAACGGAGAAAATTATAGGAAAATTAAAAAAGTTCGTGTCCGAAAATGAAGCGATCCTATTAGAAAATCAGTTGGTACATACCTTTGCGAAAATTGATAGTCCTTTATTTGCCAAGACGGTTCAAACGATCCACCAGGCTATTGCGGAAAAGAAGGTCATTCAGTTCCAATATGGCCGTTACTCGGTGGAGAAAGAATTTGTGCTATCTGGAAGTCCCGATCCTAAACAATATCTTATCCATCCTTATGGAATCATTTGGAATGAAGAGATGTATTATTTGATTGGCTATAACGTGATGGAGGAGGACATCCATCATTACCGAATTGACCGGATCAGGGATATCCGCATGCTGGAGCAGAAATTTGCCGTGCAGCCAGGCTTTGATATCAACAAGTATCGCAATCTGTTGTTTTTCATGTTTGGCGGGGAAGAGTCTTCCATTGAAGTGATTTTTAAAAATGATTTGGCTCCCGCTGTGATTGATCGCTTTGGCCTCCATGCCGACATCAAAAGGGTGGACGACGAACATTTTCGCTTAATCACAAGTGCCATCATCAGCAAGGGGCTCGTGCGCTGGCTGCTTTCATGGGGCGCCGATGCGAAAGTGGTCTATCCGAAGCGGCTGGTGGAAGAGATGGAGCAGGAAGCGGAGAGGTTGTATGAACAATATATTGGGGAGAGAGCTTGATCCGCAAATTAAATAGAAAGTATTTCAACGAACAACAATGGATGAGTTTAAATGGCTGTATATGAATTTTATTCTATATTGAAAATAGTAAAGAAGATAACGGTTATATCGTTAATTTTCTAGACATTTCAGGCTGCTTTACTTATGGGGATACATGCGGTAGAGATGAAAGAGGAAGCATTGATACTTATGCTAACCTGTATGGATGATGATGGAGATGATATTCCTCCTGCTTCTCCTGCAGAAAAGCTAATTGAACAACTACCTAAAGGAGCAAGTCTTGTGAATTTTGTTGTCGATACCGACAAATTTAGAGAGATGGATTGATCTAGGGGACAATAGTTACTATCTAAAAACTGAGGTCCAAAGATTCTGTTTATCTTACAGGTGATATTATTATTTTATCAACATAATTCGACATATTTTCCGGTTTTTATTTTAGTATAATATGACTATGTCGACACAAAAGAATGTTTAGATGATTTTTACGTCCCAACATGTTGAAGTGGTAGGCATTCGAATAAAGGAGTTCAGATCGAAAGATGTCGAGAGGAATTATTGATAATAAACAAACGGGTTTAGTGGGAGATGTCTTGAAAGAATATATTACAAAGGGCAGTAAGTTATCAGTTGCTGCTGCACATTTTACTTTATATGCGTTTGTCGAATTAAAGCAAGAGCTTTCTCAGTTAGAAGAATTTCGCTTTATTTTTACAGAACCGGCTTTCGTGCAAGGTGACAATTTATTGAAAGAGCAAATAGAAAAAAACGAGGCGTTATTGTACGGAGTCGAAGAAGAGCAAAAGTATAAAACAAAATTAAACCAAGCCTATATCGCCAAAGAATTTGCCAAATGGCTGAAACAAAAAGCACAAATTAAGTCAGTCACCAATCAACGGATTCAAGGTGGTTTATATCATGTCGAAAACAAAGACGGAACGCAAATCGGCCTTGTCGGCGGGGCGCCATTCTCAAGTCCGGGATTAGGCTACAGCAACTCCTCAAATATATACATTAACAATATTGTTGATGATATTGAAGCAAATACACAACTCCTTCGCAATTTTGATGCTATTTGGCACAACGAATATGCATTACAAGATGTGAAAGAACAAATATTACGGCGTTTAGAAGTGTTATATAAAGAAAATTCACCGGAGTTTATTTACTTTGTTACACTCTACAATCTTTTCAAAGATTTTTTACAAGATACGAAAGATTACGAGGCGTTACAAACGAGAACAGGGTTTGAAAATACGGTGATTTGGAATAAACTTTATGATTTTCAGCGCGATGGTGTGATTGGTGCCATCAACAAAATTGAAACGTACGGTGGCTGCATTATTGCTGATAGCGTCGGTTTAGGAAAAACGTTTGAAGCGTTAGCGGTCATTAAATATTATGAACTGCGCAATCACCGCGTCCTTGTGTTAGCTCCAAAAAAATTGAGAGAAAACTGGGCGATTTACCGTTTAAACGATAAACGAAATATCTTAGCCGAAGACCGTTTTTCTTATGATTTGTTGAACCATACTGATTTATCTCGGGAACGTGGCTATAGCGGAGACATTAACCTGGAACATGTGAACTGGGGAAACTATGATTTAGTCGTCATCGACGAATCTCATAATTTCCGTAATAATGATCCGCGCAACGACCGTGTCACAAGATATTCAAGACTGATGAACGATATTATTAAAGCTGGGGTAAAAACGAAAGTATTAATGCTTTCTGCTACTCCAGTGAACAACAAGCTCGACGATTTAAAAAACCAAATTGCTTTTATTACAGAAGGAAATGACAAAGCACTAGCAGAAACAGCAAACATTAAAAGCATCAGCCAAACGATTCGGCGGGCGCAGTCACAGTTTAACAAATGGAGCAACTTGCCGGAAGAAGAGCGGACAACGGAACGGTTATTGGACATGTTAAGCTGGGATTATTTTACGTTGCTTGATTCGTTAACGATTGCCCGTTCCCGCCGTCATATTGAAAAATATTATAATGTGAAAGATATTGGTCAATTTCCAATGCGTTTAAAACCAATCAATATAAAAGAAACGATTGATGAAAAAGATGAGTTTCCTGCTCTTGAAAAAATTAATAACGAAATATTACGTTTACGATTAGCGGTGTATTCGCCGATGCAATATATTTTGCCGCACATGAAAGACGTCTATAGCGAAAAATACGATACGAAAGTCGCCAATGGAAGAATTTTTAGACAAACAGACCGCGAAAATAGCCTTGTACATTTGATGAAATCGAATTTATTAAAACGTTTAGAAAGCAGCATTCATTCGTTTTCTCTAACATTACAAAATATTATTCATAATATTGATTCACTAATTGATAAAATTGATAACTATAATCCAGGAAATGAAACGATCGGAGACATTACAGATATTGATATTGAAGACCCAGAATTAGAAGATGCGCTCATTGGATCCAAAGTAAAAATATTAATGAAAGACATGGATCTCATTCGCTGGAAGCAAGATTTGTTGTATGACCGTGAGATTTTGGCGAAGCTGCTCGTACAGGCAAAACAGGTTACACCTGAGCGTGATAAAAAATTATTGGCATTGAAAAAAGTGATTAAAAATAAAATCGAAAATCCAATTAATGGCCAAAATAAGAAACTATTAATTTTTACCGCGTTTGCTGATACGGCAAAATATTTATATGAGAACTTACATCAGTGGATTTTACAAAATTTCGGGCTGCACTCTGCCGTTGTCACAGGTTCTGATCATCCAAAGACAACATTGAAGTTCAAAAAAGTGGATTTCAATAGTGTGTTAACGAACTTTTCGCCTATTTCTAAAGAGAGAGCGAAAGTCATGCCGAATATGACGGAAGAGATTGATATTCTCATTGCAACCGACTGTATTTCTGAAGGGCAAAACTTGCAAGATTGCGATTATCTCGTCAACTATGACATTCATTGGAATCCCGTGCGCATTATTCAACGATTTGGACGAATTGACCGGCTTGGAAGTAAAAATGAACGCATTCAATTAGTCAACTTTTGGCCATCGATGGAACTCGATGAATACATTAATCTAGTCGGCAGGGTCAAGGACCGAATGACCATTCTTGATATTTCTTCTACCGGGGAAGAAAACGTTATCGCTGACAACAGCAACGAAATGAAAGATTTAGAGTATCGCCGGAAACAACTCGAAAAATTACAAAATGAAGTCATTGATTTAGAAGATATTTCTGGGAATATTTCATTAACGGATTTCACGATGGATGATTTCCGAATGGATTTATTAAATTTTATGAAGAAAAATAAAGATGTAATCGAGAAGGCTCCTTTAGGTCTATTTAGTATTACAACGAATAAAAATGAAAAACTGAGTGCGGAAATTCAACCTGGAGTTATTTTTTGCCTAAAACAAATTAACAACTTTACAGCTTCTAATGAACAAAATGCGCTCCATCCATATTATTTGGTGTATATAAAAGAGGATGGAAATGTGCTTTATAACCATGTTCATATCAAAAAAATTCTTGATATTTATCGCTCGCTATGCAATGGGCAAAAGGAAGTCGAAGCACAATTATATGCAGCGTTTTATGAAGAAACAAAGAACGGCAAAGAGATGGGACAGTACAAAATGATGTTGGAAAAAGCAGTGGAAGATATTGTCGGGAAGATCGACCAACAATTGACGCTTAACATCTTTAGTCTAGGGAATTTAGACAGTCTCGTCACAAATGCGAATACAAGCCTGCAGGATTTTGAAATCATTTCTTATCTCATTATAAAAGGGTGAGAACGATGGCTGGATTAACGTTTTACCGTATGATTGGGCTGGACGATAAAGTTCGTCCGCTCAATAAAAAATTAGATAAAAAGATGTTCTACGACTTCGCCGATTTAAACAAGAAAGAAAAAGACTACATTACAAAATATATTGAACGAATGGAATTAAGTTATTTATTAACCCCAAGTACGATCAATATCCAGCCATTTATCAACGAAGAATACCATTATGAAGGGGTTATGTTTATTACGATTCAACTGAGGGAGGAAGCGAAAGACAATCATCTGCCTGTCATCGGTGAAATCATCCAAGGGGCGCTTCCGAACCCTGTCGTCATTGTCTTTGAAAAGCAAGGAAACTTTCAAATCGGCACATGCTTAAAACGATTAAATAAAGTAGATATGTCGCAGGTTGTACTGGAAGAATCGTATTACACTCCTTGGTTTCAATTAGACGACGATAGTGAAACGATCCATCAGTTTATAAAAACGATTCATATTACAAACATGTCATTTTCTCATTTTTTTCAGTTTTATAAAGACATTCATTTAGCGGTACAAGCGTTTCAGCATACGAAGGCTGTCGGAGCGTTTATCGTTGCAGAAGACGAAGGAGCACGGCAGCTCATTGCGCAAATCCAAGCACACGAAGCGGAAATAACGAAATGGAAAAATAAAATGAAAAAAGAAACGCAGTTCAATCGAAAAGTAGAGATGAATATTAAAATTCAACAGCTAACAAAACAAATGGAACAGTTGAAACAACAATTGCAATGAAAGGAGAACCATCATGGAAAAACTAGACGGAAAATCGATGGATTTAGTGAAAACAAATATTGAAGCGTTAAAGAAGTTATTCCCGGAAGTCGTGACCGAAGGAAAAATCGACTTTGAGAAACTAAAACTAATACTTGGAGAAGAAATCGAAAAACGCAACGAACGATATGAATTCACATGGCACGGCAAAACGAAAGCGATGAAACTGGCACAAACGCCGTCAACGGGAACACTCCGCCCAGACAAAGCATCCAGCAAAAACTGGGATACAACGGAAAACCTTTATATTGAAGGAGACAACCTCGAAGTACTAAAGCTGTTACAAAAATCGTATTTCGGCAAGATTAAAATGATCTATATCGACCCGCCGTATAATACGGGGAAAGACTTTGTGTATAAAGACGATTTTCGCGATAATATTAAAAATTACAAAGAAATGACTCAACAAACAACGAAAGCAAATACAGAAACGAATGGAAGATTTCATACCGATTGGTTGAATATGATGTATCCTAGATTGAAATTGGCTAGAAATCTTTTAAGAGAAGATGGAGTTATACTTATAAGTATTAATGATTCAGAGATTACAAACTTAAAAAAATTGTGTGAAGAAATTTTTGGAGAAGAAAATCATATTTGTGATTTTGTCTGGCAAAACAAAAAGGGTGGAGGAAACGATTCAAAGTTTATTGCTGTTGAACATGAATATATTGTCATGTTTGCAAAAAATCTAAATGTGCTCCCTCCTTTTTTTGAAGCGTATACTGAAGAATATTTAAAACGTTACAAAGAATCAGATGAAAAAGGAAAGTTTTATTGGGATACATTTAAAAGAAAATCAGGTAAGCAATATTATCCAATTACCTGTCCGGACGGAACAATACTAGAATATGACGAATATGGTAACAAAATTAGTTGGTTGAGATCAGAAGATAGACCCCCATGCCGAAAAAAATTCGGCACCATCGGAAGGATGAAAACGAATATTGTCGAAATATCTCCTTGCAGCTGGGGTCATGAGGTCGATGTATCTATGGTACGCAAGAGTCCGAAAGATAGACGGACCCCAGTAGCCTGGTGCACCACGGAATGTCGCTCCCGAGTTGGGAAGCACGCAGGATAGAATGCTTCGTCATAGGCTACTGCACCAGCTGAAGATGAAATGAAGCAGGGAGGGAAAGCGATGAAGGTATTATATGAACGTTGTTGTGGAGTAGACGTGCATAAAAAATCCATTACCGCTTGTACCAT
>NZ_FOJQ01000059.1 GCF_900111795.1 Anoxybacillus pushchinoensis
AAAGAGACAGGCAAATACCATTTAGAAGGCGAAGGCGTTGTGAAAACGTCAGAAGAAATGGTTGCTTGGTATGAAGAACTTGTCAACAAATATCCGATCATTTCGATCGAAGACGGCTTAGATGAGAACGACCGGGCTGGTCATAAGTTATTAACAGAACGCCTTGGCAAAAAAGTACAACTCGTCGGTGACGACTTATTCGTAACAAATACGAAAAAATTAGCACAAGGTATTGAGCAAGGTGTCGGCAACTCGATCTTAATTAAAGTAAACCAAATCGGTACATTAACAGAAACATTTGAAGCGATTGAAATGGCGAAACGCGCAGGTTACACAGCGGTTATTTCTCACCGTTCTGGTGAAACAGAAGATAGCACAATCGCCGACATCGCAGTAGCAACAAACGCTGGTCAAATTAAAACAGGTGCACCTTCACGTACAGACCGCGTTGCAAAATACAACCAATTGCTTCGCATTGAAGATCAATTAGGCGAAACAGCGGTATACGATGGAATAAAAACGTTCTACAACTTGAAGAAGTAAGAAATAAGGATGCCTTCGCATGAGGGCATCCTTTATTTCTAGTTTTTTCTCTTCTTTTGGATATATTGTATTACAATTACGATAAATATGAATCGGACGGTGACATATGGCTACACGAATGATTTGTTAACGACGGTGACTCAGGCGGGCGGAGAAGTGACAAGATATGAATACAATGAGATTGATCGTCTAGTCAAAGTATTCGAGCCGACACATACGGAGGATCAGCCAGTTGTCAATCAGTTCGTGTACGACGGCGACAGGCTTAGTCAAGTACGTGATTCCGAAGGCCATGTATACACATTGACCTATGATCCAACGGAACGGCGATTGCTCATACAAAAGCCGAATGGCCGCAAAACTCAATATACTTTCAACGAGGCTGGTAACCCGATTGAGGTTGTGGATGACGTAGGCGGCTTAAATATTACAACGAAATATGTGTATGAAGGCAACAATTTAAAGGAATCATACGATCCGAATGATGTTGGGGCCACTACACCGACGGAATCATATACGTACGATGCGAATGGAAATGTGTTAACAGCGAAGGATAGCTATGGGACCGAAATCTACCAGTATAATCCAAATAACGATGTCATCTCCATGACAGATACAGAAGGCGACAAGACAACGGTTGCGTATGATGGCTTAAATCCAGTATCCGAAACCGATCAATCGGGAAAAACGTCTTCTGTAGCGAAGTACGATTCCTATGGAAATGTGATTGAAGAAAGTGACGCATTGGGCAGTGCGACCAATTTACTCTCTAATCACGGCTTTGAACAGGGAACGACCGCTTGGACTGTGCTTCGTTCGTATGATTCCGGGCAGTTACAGGAAGATACGAATGTTTATAATGGGTTGACGGGACGAAAAACGTTAAAAATCACAGTGAATTCGACGTCGTCTAGTGCAGAAGCCGGTTATGTGGCCGCTACGCAAGAAATTGCGGTAAAACCGAATGCGACATACACATTAAGTGGAAAAATCAAAACAAATTTAACGAAAGCCAGTGCGTTCTTTAATGTTGAATTTTTAGATAGCCAAAATCGTCGAATTTCTTGGACGGACAATCGTTATAGTCAATTGGTAGGCACAAGACCTTGGACAGAGCGGCAAGTGACGTTTACCACTCCTTCGAACGTGGCGAAAGTACGCGTCTATTTAGAGGTCGATCATAAGTCTCCAGATGCTTCCGGAGAAGCCTGGTTTGATAATGTTCAATTGGAAGAAGCGCAGGTTTCTTCCAGCTACAACCCAGTTGTAAATAGTAGTTTTGAAGGAACCACCACGAATTGGAGTGGAACAGGAGGAAGCGTAGATAATACGGAGTCGTTCGACGGGGCTTACTCTCTCAAAATATCGAGAACTAGCACCACACAATCAGCTAGTGAATATAAGCAGACGGTGATCGTAGGGCAAACTTCAAGTGATACGCCGCTTCGTCTGACACTCACAGGTCTTTCCAAAGCGCAGGATGTCAAAGCCAATGGTACAGTGAGTGCAAGCGATTATTCCATTACCACGAAAGTCTATTTTGCAGACGGAACGACCCAAACGTATACCGCTGATTTTCCGATCGGCACGCAAGATTGGAATCGTGCGGCTATTTCGATCCATCCGTCGAAGCCGATTGACAAGGTGGACGTATCCGCTATGTTCCGCGGAAACTACACAGGAACGGTCTGGTTTGACGCCATTCGCTTGATGGAAGGCAACGTCGTAACGAAAAACAAGTATGACGCAAGCGGAAATTATGTCACGGAAAAAGTGGATGAAGAAGGCTATGTGGCGAAAAAGAATTATGATGCCGTAGGAAACCTGTTAAGCGAGTACGATAAGAAAGGAAACAAGAAAGAGTACACGTATGATTTATCGGATCGCTTAAAACAGCTGTTGTTAGCGAACGGTACTTCCGTCAACTATGATTATGACTTGAATGGCAATATGACTTCAAAAGTCATTCGAACCAGCGACGGCCAGTCTCAAACATTTGCCTATTCTTATGATGCGACCGGTAAACTCATTAAAATCGTCGGTCCGTTGAATGATGTGACAACGAATGAATATGATGCCAACGGAAATAAAATCAAAACGGTTTTGCCGAAAGGAAATACGATTCAATGGACGTATGACGGGGCCGAAAGAGTCAAAACTGTTTCCTACAACAACGTCCCGTATTACGAATTTAGTTATGATAAAAACGGAAACGAACTTTCTGTTCAATATCTAAAAGACGGCACCACCAAAACGAGAACATTTGATAAAGCGAATCGGCTGGTGGAACTGTCGGACCGTGGCGGGCTGCAAAAATGGCTGTACCCAACCACATCGGATAAATTGCAGCAGTTCATGTTCTCTCATGGGTCCTTTAGTCAAACGATCAATTACCAATACAATGCCTTGGATCAAAATACAGTCGTCCAAGATGGAACGTATACGTATCGCTTTGATTATGACGAAAGAGGAAACGTTCGCACCTTCACGACAGGAAACGGAGCCGGTTCGACCTTTACGTATGATGACCGCGGCCTCGTGGAAAGCGTTTCGGTCGGTACGGCGGACGGAAAAGAAATTTTATCGGAAACGTACCGTTACGATGAAAACGGCAACCGGACGAAAGTGGAATCCCCAACGGGGGAAACGACCGTCTACCGTTACGATGCCCTAGACCAATTAGTGGAAGAGCAGCTTCCAGATGGTACAAAAGTCGAATATGCCTATGACGGATTCGGAAACCGGAAGCAAATCGTGAAAACGAAAGATGGGCAGTCGGCGACGACAACGGCTGATTATAATGCGGCGAATCAGTTGGTTCGTTTCGGCGATGAAACGATCACGTACGATGCGAACGGCAACCGGGTCGAAGACGGCCAGTATCGGTATGAATGGAACGAAGCCGATCAGCTTGTCGCTATCACTCGAAAAGGCGAAAGCACGCCGTTTGTGACGTACCAATATGATGAAGACGGTCGCCGTATTCAAAAGAATGTGAATGGTGTTATTACGAACTACCATTACCAAGGTGACAGCCTAAACGTTCTGTATGAAACCGATGCAAGCGGAAATGTGGTAAGATCGTATATATACGGAGAAAACGGACAACTCCTTGCCATGAAGAAAGGCACAGCAACGTATTTTTACCACTATAACGCGCATGGCGATGTCATCGCCCTGACGGATGAACAAGGAAACATCGTTGCCCGTTATCAATATGATGCATGGGGGAATATTCTCTCTCAATCCGGCGCATTGGCGGAGGAAAACCCATACCGATATGCGGGATACCAATATGACAAAGAAACGGGTCTTTATTACCTGATTGCCCGGTACTACCGCCCAGAACAAGGTGTGTTCCTATCCTTGGATCCAGACCCGGGGGATGCGGACGATATCTTGACGCAGAATGGATACACGTACGCAAATAACAATCCGGTGATGTTGGTGGATCCGGATGGGCATTGGGTATGGCTGGCTATCAACGCGGGATTTGCGGCGTATGATGCGTATAAGGCGTACAAGTCGGGAAAAGGATGGAAAGGCGTCGCGGCTGCGGCAGCTATTGGTTTTGTTGGTGGAGGAAAATTTAAACTTGTTAGAAATACAGGTAGATTTATTATAAAGGGTACAGGCAAAGCTTCTAAATATGTAGATGTGACTAAATCTGGTAGTCGTTATGCTAACAGAGCGACTGATGTATCTAAAGCGCAGTTCGAAAAAAATCTACTTAGAGATGGATGGAAAAAATCAATATCTAAAGACGGAAAAACAATAATACTGACAAAAGATGGCGCAAAATATGTTCTTCGCGACGGTGCTAAATCCACAGGTGGTTCAACCGCTGACTTTTATCCAAAAGGGAGCAAAAGAATGACTTTAAAAATTAGGTTAAAATAGGGGGAGTCCAATGAATTTAGAAACTTTATTTGTTAGGGAAAAAAAAGAGTTTAATAAATTAATAGGAATAGCTAGTGATACGTTTTATATAGAAAATAGATTGCCTGAACAGGTATTCCGGGAACAATTCAATTATTTTTTGTTTGAAGAGTTTGACTGGGCAATGGACAAAGATTTTTGGAGCACAATCCAGCAATTATCTATAGAAACAAAAGATGATTATGTCCTTACCGCAGTGTTAGACCCTAATCCAGTAGAATATTTTTATAAAGAGTTTAATTATTATAATTGGATGAAACTCCCTGTCAATTTATCACCTGATGAATATTTAGATGTTCTTGAATTAGGACCTGAGGAAAGTCCAGCGGATGCAGTGCTGTACAATTCTTATACTGTTATTTGGCTACCTCCTTCAATGAAATGGGCAATATGGGGAGAAAGAAGTTATGGGGTTTGTGTTTTAGGGCTTCAAGATGTAAACAATAGTGCGGATTTATTGCCGATTTTAAAAAATTGGCGCTCTATTGATGAAACAGTTTTATCGTGGGTGGGGCTCAATTTTGTAAATCAACAACTTCCACAAGAAATTGCCGATACTTTCTTCTTAAATTATTCTAACGGTGTTAAGTAAATGTAGATGTCTATTCCGAACACAAAAATAAAACAAAGAGAACCTTGATTGGCTATAAGCCTTTCAAGGTTTCTTTTTTAGAAGGGGTGTAGTGGCGAATAAACGACAAGAGCAACAATCTATACACATAACCCACGAAACTCCTGCAAGATATTTTTTTCGTTACATTGTACGCCAAAATCAGTTTGAAAAAGATGTCCTGTTTTATGATTTTCGTTAACTATAAACAACTGAAAAATCATCAGTTACTACCGTTTTTATCTCCTAAAACTTGGTTCATCACCAAATTTTGTGATTTAGTGACAAAAAAGAGAAAGCACTAACGAGATCCTGGCAATAATGTTAGTGGTGAAATAAACATTAAGGAGGTCTCGTAAGTGCTTTCTATATCACTAGGATTGCCAGAATTTAAAGTGATTAAACAAGAACTTCTTTCCTATGGTTATGCGATTCATGTAGAGAAAACAGAGACCCAGGAGCGCTGCCCTCATTGTGGATTTGCCACTTCCTCTGTCCACGACAAACGGACAAGAAAAGTACGGGATTTGGCGATTTTCCATCAGCCGGTGTACTTGTTCGTCAAGGTAAAGCGCTATCGGTGCCGGAATTGTTCCCAAGTGTTTTCTGCCTCTTTGGAATCGATTTCACCCAATCAACACTACACCAATCGATTTTGTGAGTACTTGTATGAACTTTGCGAAGGCTCCACCATTTAAGAGGTTAGTCGAAAGCACCGCATCCCCTATACGACATTGGAACGCATCTACTACTCCATCGCATCAAAAAAAGTAAAAGAGCGCCAAGCAGCAAAGGGGGCATCTTTTCAAGAAGGAATGGTGCTTAGCTTAGATGAAATCGCGGTAAAAAAGGGACATCAGTATGAAACCGTATTGATGGATGCTAAAGCTGGATCGGTCATGGGAATGCATGCCGATCGCCAATGTGACTCCGCCATCCACTTGTTGAGCCAAAATGTCCTGTCGAAAGAAATGGTCCAAACGGTGATTCTTGACATGTGGGAACCTTATCATAAGGCGGTTCGCGCCCTGTTTCCATCTGCTTCGATTGTCATCGATAAGTACCATGTGGTTCAAAAAGTGACACAAGCCTTGGATCAAGCAAGAAAGGAATGTTCTCCATTGAAAAAGGCTCGATATCTTCTCTTAAAAGGCTGTGAAAAGCTTCGTAAGGACCAACGGCGTCGATTAGACGATATCTTGGAGGAGTATCTGGTACTTTCCATTGCCTATTATCTGAAAGAGTTGTTTAGAGATTTTTACCGAACCGATGGATATAACGAAGCAAAGGAACGCTTGGAAGAATGGATTAAGTTAGCCAAACAGAGCCCTTTTGCTTCTTTTCAGGAAGTAGCCAACACGCTTGAAAGGTGGAAGGAGCCGATTCTTTCCTACTTTTTGTGCCCATATACGAATGCCCGAATCGAGGGGACGAACCACAAGATCAAAAACATCAAACGCCGGGCATATGGCTATCGAAATCGAGAACGGTTTCGTTTGCGTGTATTTCTGGAGTGTACAGGGAACACTACAGGCAGTCAGGCTGCTTAAGCGCTCCCTTCTTCCGCTATCGGTATGATAGTTGGTAGAATGGAACCCGTCAAGGAAAGCACTTGACTGTTTCCATTCTACCAACTTCGTGGTCTGTATGCGGAAGAAGGATCTTGACTGATGAACCTATTTCATCCAGCTAACATGTTTCTGGGATTGAGTGAAAATCACAGAAAATGGTGAAGACCCTTTTAATTAAATTGGGTAAGAATATTTTAGTTTTTATTATCCAGAACATTTAAAACACGATTAATAAACGCTTGACCATCTTCAAACTCAATATATCGTAAACTATTATCATGCAATAAAATCTCTACTTTTTTAAATGTTTCTCTATCCCCATTGTCTATTAGTTTTTGTAATTCAGCTAATTCAGCTCTTAATGCGTTAACCAAACTCTCTGGTTCTTCGTCTCTAAATTCTCTAATCATGTCGTCAAATTCATGATCATCGATTGATTGATTATAATATCCGTCTACAAAGTATTTAAGCGTCTTAAATTTTCTCTCAATTTCCATCATATTCATCACCACTTCGGATAAGATGTAACAATATAAAAACCATATGGAGAATTAGGATCTCTTTTTAATAATGTGAAAGTATTTCTTAGGTCATAATCAATTTTATTTGCACCCTTTTTAACTCCTCTTCCCACCGGATGTTTATATTTATAATTTAGACTTAATGTTGTACTTTCGGAGTTTAACAGCCAACCAGCAATTTTATCAGCATTCGCTTTTATTGTTAGTTCAATCACATTATTGGCAGTAGTTTTATTAGTATAAGTACTTACGTCTTTTCTTTCTGATTTCATACGATCAATTAATTCATTATCTTTTAAAGAAACATGTTTTAGAATTGTATGACCTTTATCTTCAGAATAATTTAATAATGTTCCTGCGTCAATATTGTTTATTTTATCTGAAATGAATTTGACTGCAGCATCATCAATTTTATCTGTTCCTTTTTTTACCGTCGATTTGATTACATCGACTGCTTTCCCAATATTTTTTAAGTCTTTTAAGTCTCCAATAACAGGTATGAATGCAAATAATGCTAATCCAACTTCTTTAGCAGTAGCATTAGGATTAAATAAAGTATTGACAAGATTATATGCGTCTTTAAATTGACCAACAACAGGAACAAAATCGGTGACCACATCCATTAGTGACTTAGCTAATTCCTGTTTCTTCTTTTCCTCTGCCTCTTTTTGAAGTCTTTGTGCTTCTTTAGATATATCAACTGTTACGCCCTTATTAGCTTTTGATGAGATATAAGACTTTAGACTTCTATAAGTTTGCGCCCCGGCTACACCATCAACAGATATACCAACTGATTTTTGAAAACTTCTTACAGCTCCCTCTGTCTCGGAACCATATACACCATCCACTTTAACATTATATCCTGCCGAATTTAACATTCTTTGTAATTCCTTTACAGCCTCTCCTTTGCTTCCTTCTCTAAGCGTCTGACCTGTCCAATGATCATCGCTACCTGATGAGTTTGATCGGGACACTGTTGTTTGTGTTCTCACATACTCTTGTAGAGCTTGGTACGTTTGTTTCCCCGCAATTCCATCGGTCGTGATTCCAACCTTCTTCTGAAATTCCTTCACAGCCTTCTCTGTATTTGCTCCATAAACTCCATCAATTCCCCCAGGGTTAAATCCGGCTTTGTAAAGCCAAGATTGCAGCGTTTTCACATAATCATTTCGATCACCTCTTTTTAGCGTTTGCCCACTCCATAAATTATTTGCAAAGTTAGATGGATAAGTGACTCTACCAACACTATCCACAACGTACATTTTTGATCCCCCTAGTTATTTTTTGTTTATTATCATATCAGACAACCATCATGAAAAATGTCGAAACATGTCGCAAAAACAAAAAAACCCCCTGCCAAAAGGCAGGGTTCCCATGGAGTAAGCCTATTCTTTAAGTAGAGCAGGATGAGTATAGTATTGTGTAGCTACTAATTCAAAGTTATTGTAATCAAAGTTTTTCCAATTTATCTTGTCTGCTGTCTCATGATCGAGACCAACCTTTAAAATCGTGTCAACTGACTCTTTTCCATATGCGTCAACCATTGAAAATTGCCACAGCAACACGACTTCGCTGATTTCTTTTCGTTTAAACAACGTTTCAAACAAATCTTTAGAATTCATTAGAATTTTTTTTCGAATACTATCATTAGAAAATCCATCGTCAGCATACAGTTTTGCAATTACAATTTTATCATTTGTGTCATCTGTTCCCATGTTGTCGTTTACCTGTAACTCAATAATACGCTTCTCACCCATATTCGTTTTCTTTCCTACTTCATCATAAATGATCGCTTTAACAATTTGATCGACCGTCTTCTCTTTTTGCTCAGCGTCTGTTTTCTTCGGCGTTTCCTCTTTCTTCACTTCATTAGCCTTGGATTCTTTCTGCTGTGTATTAGCTGCCTTATCCTCTTTCTTTTTAACATCCTCAGCCGACTCCTTTTTTTGCTTATCCTCTTCTACCTTCTCCACTTTTTCTTTTCGAGGTTCAGCTGTAGTTGTTTTTGCTGGCGGTTCCGTCGTCATCCCAAATACGAGTAACTATTCACCCCAGTGCTAGTGTATAAAAAAGCGCAACACAAATAGGGCATCCCTGTGATAGAAAGTGCCCTAAGTGGTAGAAAGAATACGATCGAGCGTTTCGCCCGTCAACAGAAGACATAACGAGTCCCACACGTTTTTTTCGTGTTTCGTCAGTGTGGAAACGATGCTTCTTGCGATGCAAAACGACTGCGCGAATGTTTCTTTGCGAAACGTACCCGAGATGTTCCCTTTCACTTTGACCATGCGAAGATCGCGTTCGGCTTGGTTGTTGTCAAAGGGAACATGTACTTCACGTAAGAAACGCAACGCTTCTTCCTTTCGTTTTTGAAGGCGTCGAACAAAAGCGAGTGCTTTTTTCGGAAGAGGCGTCGCCGTTTCCAATCGGTGTTGTGCTCTTTCTAGGATGCGATCATACACTCGTTCCCATCGTTTCGCTTCTTCTTCGGAAAGCGCACCGTGATGAGCTTCGACAGCCTGTTTGGCGGCTAACAGAAACGTCGTCATGCGCGATGCCCATGTATGCCCTTGTTCGATGAAGCCTTTTAACTCACGCAAATGATGGGCGTGACAAAGGGCATGGGTGGCTTGCGTGTATTTTGGATACGTACCGAATCCATCGTGCATCATCGTCCCTTCATATCGGGGAAGAATCCCAATATCATCAGTCGCTTTCTTTGCACGAGAAACGTGAGGAGCCAAGTACGTATATTTCGATGTACAGGCGACATGCACCCATGCGAGTTTCCCATTGATGCGCAAACTCGTTTCATCGACATGCAGGATGTTGGATTCAAGTAAGGCATCTTCGATGATGTCCATATTTGATTCCAGCGCTTCGCGTCCTCGTTTCACCATATTGGCAAGGGTTCCTGTACTGATTGGGTGTTGATATAATGCTTCGATTGTATCACTCAAACGTTTGTAAGGGATCAATTGGATATGATGCAAATATACAGCGAGCGCCGTGAGCCGTGGACCGTATTGCACATGATTCGTGACATGGGATGGGAATTCGGCTTGTTGAACACATCGACAATGTGGACACGATTTCACTTCACGTTCATGTTGTGTCACCTCGATCGCCACAGGAGGGACATCAAACACTTGACGGATATCGACTTTGAACGGTTTGACTTCACGCAAAGAAGCCCCACATCCTTGACACGTATGCACACGGTGGACGACACGATGATGTGGATGTTCCACTTGACGGAGCGTCGTTCCTTGATGTCCTTCTTGTCCGCCTGGCTTGTTGCCAGATGGCTGACGAGAAGAACGCGTGTTGGCAAAACGGTCAGAAGATGGGGGCAAATGGCTATTAGAGCTGTTTTTTTTCGTGCGTGCTTCCAGCTCTTGAACACGATACTTCAGTTGTTCATTTTCTTTGCGTAGCTGTTTGTTTTCGTGACGCAAATGTTCATTTTCTTGAACAAGTTGATGAATGAGCTGTTTTTGTTGTTGAACTTTGCCGATTAAGCTCTCAACTGTAAATACAGCTTGTTGTACCGTCAACATGCGATTCACCTCCTTGTCTATCAGTATTCACATCATAGACAAGGAAAGAAGAAAATATTCAGCTCACTTTATGATGTGGCTGAATAGTTACCAAAATCTAATTTCAAACTTGGTCGACAGATGCATAAAAAATATATGGCACATTTGCATGATGAATTAAAGGGAAGAATTAAAGAATATAAAGGGATAAAAGGTATTCGTCCAGATTTTGTGGACTTCAATACAGGAACAATCTATGAATTAAAGCCTTATAATCCTAGAGCAATCGCTCAAGGAAAGCGACAGTTAAAAAAATATAAGCGAATATTTGAACAAGAACGTGGAGGAAAATGGAAAACAGTTTTGCATGTTTATTAAGGGGTGATAGAATGGATAAATCTGAATTTATAAAATATTTAGATGATTTGTTTAAATCTCATTCTTTTAAAAAGAGGGGAAATCAGTGGAGCTTTAGTAATGATGAGATTATAAAAATAATTAGATTATCAAAATCAAGATACGGTAATTTTTACTATATTTATTACGGATTTATTATAAAAAACCTTGAGCTTGGTCGTTCTATGATGCATGTTTCCCGTGGGCTAGGTTCCTTGGATGATAAAGAAAATGCAAGAATCATGGAGTTATTAGATTTTGATCTTTCTATACCTGACGAAGATAGAAAGAATGAACTAAAAAAGTTTATTGAAAGAGAGATATTTGGAATGTTCAACAAGATTCATACGGAAGAAGATCTGTTAATGGAATTAAAGAAACGTGATCATTTAAATGACATTCCATTATGCGTGAAAAAATATTTTAAGTTAGAAGATGTCGATGAATGTTAAGAGTGTTTTATTTCGAGTTAGAACGAAGTAACAGATGTATTTTACTGTAGATGAGCATTTTTATTAACAATGATTACCATACGAAAAAGAGACAAACGGGGTACCCCTTATGCCACGTGGAGCTGTTTTTTCACGGCATCAATGGGAATATTTTGTTTTGCTGCACGATAAATGAACTCCACGAGGCTATGTCCTTTTCTCTTGCGCAGGAGATCGA